>NZ_JBFUGJ010000531.1:0-2861 GCF_056402975.1 Mesorhizobium sp. P3_A9
TACGAAGGCGGTATCGATTCGGAAGGCCGCACGCGGCGCTGGGTGATCTATCGCGACTATTCGGAGGCTTCGGCCATTCCGCCCGGCTGGCACGGCTGGATGCATCACCGTGTCGACGTCGCGCCACCGAGCGAAGACTACAAGCCGCGCGAATGGCAGAAGTCGCATCAGCCCAATCTGACCGGCACGCCGGCGGCCTATCGCCCGAAGGGCTCGGTGCTGACCAATCAGCATCGCCCGCAGGTCACAGGTGACTATGACGCCTGGACGCCCGGGTCGTAACGGTCCCTGTATGTAACGGCGCCCCCCCGCTTGTAACGGTGCAAAGTGCAGGCCGGTCCTTTATCGCCACAATTGGTGTTTAGCTGCTTGCTGATCAGAAAACGGCGACTAGCCTTGGCGATCGACGGAATCACCCGGGCGCGAACCACCGGTAACCCTATATGAGCTTTTTCAACCTGATATCGACGGGCGGCCTGACGCTAGCCGCCAGCCTCGCCATCAGCACGGCGGCCTTTGCGGCTTCGCCCACACCGGCAGCACCCGCGGCACCCGCGCCGGCGGCGTCAGCTGGATCTGATCGCATCACCAATCCGGTTGCCGAGTTCGCCGGCATCGACAAGATCACCGGCCGCATCATCACCTTCGACGTCTATATCGACGAGACGGTGCAGTTCGGTGCTTTGCAGGTGACGCCGCGCRTCTGCTATTCCCGGCCGCARACCGAGGAGCCGAAGACCGATTCCTTCGTCGAGGTCGACGAGATCACGCTCGACCGCAAGATACGCCGCATCTTCACCGGCTGGATGTTYGCCGAAAGCCCGGGCCTCAAYGCKGTCGARCACGCCGTCTATGACGTCTGGCTGAAGGRMTGCAAGCAGAAGTCGGATGTGCCGGCGCCAGACGCGACCAAGGCTGACGCGACCAAGGCTGACGCTTCGAAGCCTGCCTTGGCCAAGCCTGCCGCGGCCAAGCCCGCCGCAACCAAGCCGGACGCTGCAGCCAGCCCGGATGTGGAACAGCCCGATTCCACCGAACCCGATACGACCGACACCAACTGATCCCTGGGAACCGTCGTGGCCACCGTGCGTTGGGCCATGGACGACCTGCGCATTTATGCGCCTGGAGGATTTTTCGATGTCAGATAGCAAGCGGATCACCGCCGGCAAGGCGGAATTGCTCGAACTCGAGAAGGGCTTCTGGACTGGCGACGAAGCCTACTATGCGGCCAATGCCGACACCGAATGCCTTGTGGCATTTCCGCAGATGGCTAAGGCGATGGACAATGCCGATCTCGCCAAGACCGCAACCAAGCCCAACCGCTGGCGCGACCTGAAAATCGACCTCAAGGGGATAATCGAGCCCGGCAGCGACATCATCATGCTGACCTACGAGGCGCATGCGACGCGGGAGAATGGCGAGCCATATGCGGCGCTGGTCAGCACCGGCTATGTCCATCGCGTCAACGGTTGGAAGATGATGTTCCATTCGCAGACGCCGATCGAGGCTGCAGCGAAGAGCTGATCATCTGGGTTGGTCGACGGATCGCTCACTCGATGACGTATATCCCGTGCTCGGAGAGAGCAGCCATTATGTCTTCGATTTCGGTTGAACTGAATTCCCGCTTGGGAAGCAGTTGGTCGAGCTGACCCATTGTGACATCTCTGCCCTTTTCGATCAGCGCTTGAACAATTGGCTGCATATCCGCTCGAAGGTGGTTTTCGCTCGACATCGAAGCTCTCCAGTCACGGAAAAAAGATCGCCTCGCCCTTCAGTGCTTCAGCCAGCATCTTTTCGTATTTGCCGCGTGGCACATCGACAGCGCCGAAGCGCTTGAGATGCTCGGTGGTGAATTGCGTATCAAGTAGAGCGAAGCCGCGTGCCTTCAAGCGCTCGACGAGATGCACGAGGCAGGTCTTCGACGCATCCGTCGCCTTGGAAAACATGCTTTCGCCGAAGAACACCCGTCCGAGCGACACGCCATAGAGGCCGCCGACCAACTTGTCCTCATGCCACGCCTCGACCGAATGGCAATGGCCCATGCGATGCAGTTGCACATAGGCCTCACGGATCGGCGCGTTGATCCAGGTCGAGCGGCGCTCCTCGCGTTTTTCGGCGCAGCCGTCGATCGTCGCCTCGAAATCGAAGTCGAAACGGATGTCGAACGGGCTTTTGCGGATCGCCTTCCTCAGGCTTTTGGGCGTGTGGAAACCATCGAGCGGGATGATGCCGCGCGTCTCCGGCCGCACCCAGAACACCTCCGGATCGCTGGCGCTTTCGGCCATCGGGAAGACGCCCGAAGCGTATGCCTTGAGCAGGAGGTCGGTGGGGATGCGATAGCCGGGCGCGTAGGGGCGGGTCATCGCGTTCCCGGACTACTCTTCCTTGGCCAGGTATTTTTCCAGCCAATGGATGTCATAGTCGCCATTGGCGATGTCGGCATTGCCGACCAGATCGCGAAACAGCGGCARSGTCGTCTTGATGCCGTCGACGACGAATTCATCCAGCGCCCGGCGCAGCCGCATCATGCATTCGACSCGGTTGCGCCCATGCACGATCAGCTTGCCGATCAGGCTGTCGTAGTAGGGCGGGATCTTGTAGCCGGAATAGACGCCGGAATCGACGCGGATGCCGAGGCCGCCCGGCGTGTGGAAATGGGTGATGGTGCCGGGCGAGGGGGTGAAGGTGCGCGGATCCTCGGCATTGATGCGGCATTCGATGGCGTGGCCATTGAACTTGATGTCTTCCTGCTTCACCGAAAGACCGCCGCCGGAAGCAACGCGGATCTGCTCGTGGACGAGATCGATGCCGGTGATCGCTTCCGTCACCGGATGCTCGACCTGCAGGCGCGTGTTCATCTC
>NZ_JBFUGJ010000532.1:0-2850 GCF_056402975.1 Mesorhizobium sp. P3_A9
TTTGCCATTTCAGATTTTTCCTTTTCTCGCTGCCGTTACTGGCGGAAGGGGAAGTTGAAAGCCTTGAGCAATGCCCGGGCTTCGTCGTCCGTCTTCGCAGTCGTACAAACGATGACGTCCATGCCCCAGATCTGATCAACCTTGTCGTAGTTGATCTCCGGRAACACGATGTGCTCCTTGATGCCCATGGCRTAGTTGCCACGGCCATCGAAGCTCTTGGGGTTCAGTCCGCGGAAGTCGCGGACGCGTGGCAGTGCGATGTTCACGAGGCGGTCGAGGAACTCGTACATACGTTCCTTGCGCAGCGTGACCTTGGCGCCGATCGGCATGTTCTCGCGGACCTTGAAGCCAGCGATCGAATTGCGGGCGCGGGTGACGACGGCCTTCTGGCCGGCGATCATCGCCAGGTCTTCGGCCGCAACCGAAGGCTTCTTCGAATCAGCGGTCGCTTCGCCGACGCCCATGTTCAGCACGATCTTGTCGAGGCGCGGAACCTGCATGTCGTTGTCGTAGCCGAACTGCTCCTGCAGCGCCTTGCGGATGGTCTCGTTGTAGACCTGCTTGAGGCGCGGCGTGTTGGTCGCAGTCGCCTGCTTGGTTTGAGACTTAGCCATTGATGACTTCTCCCGAGCGCTTGGCGACGCGCACCTTCTTGCCGTCCTTCTGGAAGATGAAACCGACGCGGGTCGGCTTGCCATCCTTGGGGTCGGCCAGCGCGATGTTCGACAGCTGGATCGGCGCTTCCTTGGTGATGATCCCGCCCTCTTGGGACTGGGACTGCTTCTGGTGACGACGGATCATGTTGACGCCGCGCACCAGCGCGGTGTCGTCCTTCGGCTGAACCGACAGGACTTCGCCCGAACGGCCCTTGTCCTTGCCGGCCAGCACGACGACCTTGTCGCCTTTTCTAATCTTTTGCATTGGTCCGGCTCCTTACAGCACTTCAGGCGCGAGCGAGATGATCTTCATGTGGTTCTTGGCGCGGAGTTCGCGCGGAACCGGTCCRAAGATACGCGTGCCGATCGGCTCTTTCTTGTTGTCGACKAGAACGGCYGCGTTCTTGTCGAAACGGATCACGCTGCCGTCCGGGCGGCGGATGTCCTTGGCCGTGCGAACCACGACCGCCTTCATCACATCGCCCTTCTTAACGCGGCCGCGCGGAATGGCTTCCTTGATCGACACCACGATGATGTCGCCCACGGAAGCGTATTTCCGCTTCGAGCCGCCCAGCACCTTGATGCACATGACACGACGCGCGCCGGAATTATCCGCCACGTCGAGGTTTGTTTGCATCTGAATCATGACTGGCCGCCTTCTTCTTTTCTAACGGGACAGGCTCAAAGCCCCTCCCCGGTCTGTCCAAAATTCGTTTGTTTACGCCTGGTCCGAAGACACGACGATCCAGCGCTTGTCCTTGGAAATCGGCTTCGATTCCTGGATGAACACCTGATCGCCAACCTTGTGGGCGTTGTTCTCGTCGTGCGCCTTGTACTTCTTGGTCATGCGCACGGTCTTCTTCATCACGGGATGCGTGAAGCGCCGTTCGACCTTGACGACAACCGTCTTCTCGTTCTTGTCGCTGACGACGGTGCCCTGCAGAATGCGCTTTGGCATGGTTTTCGTCCTTAAGCCTTCTTAGCCGCGGACTTTTCCGCAGCGATGGTCTTGATGCGCGCAATGTCCTTGCGGACCTGTCTCACGCGCGCGGTCTTCTCAAGCTGGCCGGTGGCCTTCTGGAAGCGCAGGTTGAACTGCTCCTTCTTCAGGCTGGCCAGGTCGTCGGTCAGCTGRTCCTGGGTCTTGGTCCGGATGTCTTCGGCTTTCATGATCAGCCCGTCCTATTCTGCGATGCGCTGTACGAAGCGCGTCTTGACCGAGAGCTTGGCCGCGCCGAGACGCAGCGCCTCACGGGCGGTTTCTTCATTGACGCCGTCGATCTCGAACATGATGCGGCCCGGCTTGACGCGCGCCGCCCAATAGTCGACCGCGCCTTTGCCCTTACCCATGCGGACTTCGGTCGGCTTCGAGGTGACCGGCACGTCTGGGAAAATACGGATCCACACGCGGCCGGCACGCTTCATTTCACGAGTGATCGCGCGGCGAGCCGCCTCGATCTCACGCGCGGTGACGCGGTTCGGCTCAAGCGCCTTCAGCCCGAAACCACCGAAATCCAGGTTGGTGCCGCCCTTTGCGGTACCATGGATACGGCCCTTGAACTGCTTGCGGAACTTTGTGCGCTTTGGCTGCAGCATCGTTCTAACTCCAAATTCCTAAATGTCTCAGGCGTTTTCGCGACGACGACCGCGTTCGCGATCACCACCACCGCCATGCGCAGCATCACCCTCGGTCGCGCGACGCTCCGAAGCCATCGGATCGTGCTCGAGGATCTCGCCCTTGAATACCCAGACCTTGACGCCGCAGATACCGTAAGCCGTATGCGCTTCAGCCGTGCCGTAGTCGACATCGGCGCGCAGCGTATGCAGCGGCACGCGGCCTTCACGATACCATTCCATGCGCGCGATCTCGGCGCCGCCAAGACGGCCGGCGCAGTTGATGCGGATGCCTTCGGCACCGAGGCGCATCGCGGACTGAACGGCGCGCTTCATGGCGCGACGGAAAGCGATACGACGCTCGAGCTGCTGAGCGATCGACTGGGCGACCAGGGTCGCGTCGATTTCCGGCTTGCGCACTTCAACGATGTTGAGGTGCGTCTCGGACTTCGTCATCTCCATCAGCTTCTTGCGAAGCTTCTCGATGTCGGCGCCCTTCTTGCCGATGATCAGACCCGGGCGCGCGGCGTGGATGGTGACGCGGCACTTCTTGTGCGGGCGCTCGATCACGACCTTGGAG
>NZ_JBFUGJ010000533.1:0-2843 GCF_056402975.1 Mesorhizobium sp. P3_A9
GGCATAGAGCACGCCCTCCGCCTTCAGCCGCTCGACCGCCGCGTCATAGACTTCGAAGCGCCGCGACTGATATTCGGTGGCGTCGGGAAAAATGCCCAGCCAATGCAGGTCGTAGAGGATGGCGTCGGCGAATTCCTGCTTCGAGCGGGCGATGTCGGTGTCATCGAAGCGCTGGATGAAGCGGCCCTTGTTGTTGAGCGCAAACAGCCAGTTGAACAGAGCGGTGCGCGCATTGCCGATATGGATGCGGCCGGTCGGTGACGGGGCGAAACGAACGGTAACTGTCATGAGCGGGGCGTACCGGATGCTTTTGTGGTTGACAAGACGCGCCCCCGCGCCGGTCGGCACACATAGAACATGACGCGGGCAATGAAAAGACTTAAGCAATTCCAGGAAAAGTGTGAAACGGTTTTCCCGGGAAAAGCGCGCAGCGCTTTCCCTTGGAATTGCGTTAAAACAAACAGTTAGAGCGGTTCGCCGTTTTCGTGAAACGGTGAACTGCTCCAAGGGCCAAGCGAGGCGCATGGCCCTTGTCCGATCAGGTCAGATCGTTGAAGGCGATCAGTGGCCGAAGTCGTCGGAACTGAGGCGGGTCCAGCGGTCGCCCATCAACCCACCGATGAAGATGTCGCCGGTGCGGACCGCTTGCGTTACCTCGGGGATGCGCGAGCGCACCATCGTCCCCCCGGCATAACGGAAGAAGACATTCTTGTAGCTGAAGAGCTGCGGCATGAATCTGCTCTGCGTCTGCCCGATGATGCCTGCGCAGCCCATATTCCATGCGTCCGCGATGAGGCTGTCCAGCGTTGCGCCCCAGTGAGATCCGGAGGCCTGGATTTGCAACAGGTTCGCGATGCCACCGGCTTGACCGTAGAAAGCGTAGCAGCCGAGCAATTTACCAGCTTCGTCGTAGGTCCCGCCGAAATGAAGGGGGCCGTCGGCCTGCTTCTCGGTCGCCAGTGCGAGCAGCCGTGGCAGCTCGCCATCCTGCCAACGCGGCCGAAGCGCGTAATCGGACGTAAGCGTCGGCAACCGTTCCGCAAATTGCGCGGCATCCATCGGCTCGCGATGGACCCGGTGTGGCGAGGAATGCTGGACGGGCGGCTCGAACCTCTTTCTCGTAAAAGCGTCGAATGCTCTGGCGCAAGGATCGAGTGCGAAGCGAGGCAGGCCCGGCCATTTACCGCGCACCACTGCGGAGACCACCGCGGCCGGGCGGAAAATGCGGGTCCATCCCAGACAATGCGCCGGCAGGAGCTGGTATTTCATCGGGCGTGCGAAGGCCAGGGATACCCGGTTGGCCGAATCGGTCAGATACAGATCGAACTCGCCTTGATGCAGGGCACGCAGCAATTGCGGTCCAGCCGAGCCGTGATCGGTGCCGGGGTCGGCCATCAGTGGACCGATGATCGCCGCATTCAATGCCGCTCCGTTGAGCTCGTAGCGGGCCTTCAGGACACCGAGGAAGCCACCCAGATCGCCCTGCGGGTTGATCTGGACAAGAGCGTTGCTCGCACCGGGCTGGCCGACAGGGTCGAGATAGATCTTTCTCATATACTCGGCCGTCTCCACGATCGCACGGTCGAGGAGGTGACGCCGGCGGCGGCGAAACTTCGTCAGGAAGAGTGCGGCGACGCGCTCGAGATCTTCGGCAGCGAGCGGCCGAACCGAGCCGTGGTGAGACTCCTGCACCGCCGGCGCAGCCACCTTTTCCACACCGGCATTTTCGGAAACAAGATGCATCGTGAAGCCTATGGAGGTCGTCTGCCGCAGGGCGAAATCCTGCGCTGAATCAATCGGATCCCAGCATCTGCATCGACCGCCTCTGGGTTGCTTGGAGTAAATGTATATCAATCAATGGTTGAAACAACGTATCTCGCTCGGTATCGTAAACAGGCGTCTCGAGATTCAGGATCTGGAAAAGAATTCGATGCTGCTTGGCGTCACGGATTTGCTCGGCCAGCAGACGCCGAGCGACAGGGGTTTCGGACACGCGTTCCCTATGGGCTCACGAGAGTTCTGTTGCCCAGCCCCGCCCGGCTTATAGCGCTTGATAGAGGTGGCCTCCGGCCAAAGCCGGAGGCCACCTCAGGTCAGATGACCAGCCCCTTGGTCAGTTCGAGCGCCTGACGCTCGAACAGCCGGCGGTAGATGCCGCCCTTCAGCCGGATCAGCTCGTCATGCGAGCCCTCCTCGACGATCTTGCCGCGATCGAAGACCAGCAGCCTGTCGAGCGCCCGCACCGTCGAAAGCCGGTGCGCGATCACCAGCGTGGTGCGGCCGACCATCAGCCGTTCCATTGCCTGCTGGATCAGCACCTCCGATTCCGAATCGAGGCTCGATGTCGCCTCGTCCAGGATCAGGATGCGCGCATCGGCCAGGAAAGCGCGCGCGATCGCCACGCGCTGCCGCTCGCCGCCCGACAGTTTAACGCCGCGCTCGCCGACCAGCGTGCCATAATCCTTCGGCAGGCTGGTGATGAAATCATGCGCGCTCGCCAGGCGTGCGGCATGCTCGATCTCCGCCTGCGTCGCACTCGGTCTGGCATAGGCGATGTTCTCTGCCAGTGACCGGTGAAACAGGATCGGCTCCTGCTGGACAATCGCGATCTGCCCGCGCAGCGACGCTTGCGCCACCTGCGAGATGTCCTGGCCGTCGACCAGGATCTTGCCCGCATTCACGTCATAAAGCCGCTGGATGAGCTTGACGAAGGTTGTCTTGCCCGAGCCCGAGTGACCGACGAGCCCGACCCGTTCACCCGGCGCGATATCGACCGAAAAGTCGCGATAGAGCGGCGACCGATGATTGCCGTAATGGAAGGTGACGTTGTCGAAGCTGATGGC
>NZ_JBFUGJ010000534.1:0-2832 GCF_056402975.1 Mesorhizobium sp. P3_A9
TTGTTGAAGTGCTCGACATAGCGGATGAGGTTCTCCTCACCACGATCGACCCCTCCGAGCATCTGGTTCAGCCGCTCCTTACGCTCCGAGAGTGCCAACTTTCGCAGATCGACACCGTCGGCAAACAACAGATCGAACGCAAAGAAGATCAAATCCTTTGTCCGGCGCTCCGACAGTGCGGCCTGCAACGCGGCAAAGTCCGGCGCGCCATTTTTGCCGAGGGCGACGATCTCGCCGTCGACGATGACGTTGGGAAGGCGCGCCGCCTCTTTCGCGATCGAGCCAAACTTCTCGGTCCAGTCGAGGCCCTTTCGGGTCCTCAGCGTAGCGGCGCCTTCTTCGACGCGTAGCTGGACGCGATAGCCATCGAACTTGATTTCGTGAACCCAACTGGTTCCCGCCGGCGGACGCGAAAGTGTCGCGCAGAGCTGCGGTGAGATGAAATCGGGCATCTTCGCCGTCGAGCCACGAGCAGCTCGTTTCGAAGTGGGCGAGGGCTTTGGCGATGCCTTCAACGACTTGGCGCGCTCTTCGGCAGCGTGGCCGCAATTGCTGTGCCACACCGCGCCGGCATCGGCCGTCGCTGAGCCTTGCAGCATAAACGGCTTCGGGCCGGCTCCCTTTCCGGCAGCAATCTTTTCCATGCTCCGGCCCGAAGCTACGGAGCGGTCCTGTGCCAGCACCGCGTCGCCGTTACCGTCCGTGGCATATTTGTCGCGATGTTTGATCAGCAGCCAGTTGGTCCGCTTCCCGCCATTGCGGTCATGCTTCATACGCACAAGAACAAAACTTCCGCGCAGGCGCTTGCCGTCGAGCGTGAACTTCAGATCGCCCTTTGCCAAGGCCTCTTCGGGCGACATGGCGCCTTCCGGCTCCCAATAGCCGCGATCCCACAGCTGCACGGTGCCGCCGCCATACTGTCCCTTGGGGATCGTGCCCTCGAAGTCGCCGTACTCCAGCGGATGGTCCTCAACTTCAACTGCCAGCCGTTTATCCTGCGGATCAAGGGACGGACCTTTGGTGACGGCCCACGACTTGAAGACACCCTCCAACTCTAGGCGCAGGTCATAGTGAAGCCGCGTCGCATCATGTTTCTGGATCACAAACCGAAGCCGGGTCGATTTCGCGATCGAGCGTTCGCCGCTGGGCTCTTTCGTCTTCGTGAAATCCCGTTTGGCCCGATAGGTGGAAAGCTCGCCCTTTGTCATGGAAATGCCCCGGCTGATGACGCAACGCGCGACTCAACGCAGTGAGCGAGGTTTGGTTCGGTGAACGCTACGATGACCCCGCCGCTGCGTTTTCCGCTTGAGAGAAATTGTGGCATCGCCGCCCTCCTCACCAGACATATGGTTGGCGCTTGCGACACCGTCGTTCCTCCCGCCTTTGTGGCGGCTAACCAAAAGGCGTCAATGGGATTTGTACAGATCTGCCCAGCGGAAGGCCGGCCAGTTAAGACACTGACCGGCTTTCGTGAGCAGATTACTCGGCTGCGTGCAGATTGATCTTGCTTTCTGCAATCTCGCTTAGCTTGCGATCGGTCGCCTGTTCTTCCTTCAGGTTCTTGGCCAGAACGTTGGCGCAATCGCTGCGGCCGAGCTGCTTGGCCCAGGCGATGAGCGTTCCATAGCGGGYCATCTCGTAGTGCTCGACCGCCTGTGCCGAGGCAATCAGCGCGGCATCGAGGACGTCCTTGTCATCAACGTCGCCGCTCACGTCGTCGGCTTCTTCAAGTATGCCGTCGATTGCCGGGCAGTTGATTTGCTTTGCCTTAACGCCATGACGCTCGAATACCTCCTCGACACGCTCTATATGGACCCTGGTCTGGTCGAGGTGTTTTTCAAAGCCGGCCTTCAACTGCGGATCGGTTGCTTGTCGATCATCTTCGGCAGCGCCTTCTCGATCTGCTTTTCGGCGTAATAGATATCGCGCAGTGTGTGCACGAAGAGGTCGTCAAGTGTCTTGATGTTCTTCGAGAAGAAGCCCATCGCCTTTTCCTTTCACTACATTCGGTTGAATTCGGCGGCGGATGTATCCGCGACCCGATGATGGCCAGACTGGTCCCGGCTTGGCTGCTCAACGTGCCGTTACCGGTGAGGTTCCTAACTTTCTGGGGCCCTCGTTAGCGTGCTGCGCGTGTTCCATGGGAGCCTTTGTCTTCATCATTCGTTCTTGTTATGCGCGGGCTGGGACCAGGAAGGCTGGCAAATGTATTTTATGGCATTAGCGACGGATTATGACGGCACACTGGCCCCATGACGGGATCGTCTCGAAGAAGACCCTCGCCGCGCTGGAGCGGTTCAAGAAAACCGGCCGCAAGCTGATCCTCGTCACCGGACGTGAACTGCCCGACCTCAAGCGTGTCTTTCCCGAGGTCGGTTTGTTCGACAAGGTCATCGCGGAGAATGGCGCGCTGATCTATACGCCGGCCAGCGAGGAAGAGCGCACGATCTCGGCTGCACCAGATCCCAAATTCGTCGCCAAGCTGAAGAAACACGGCGTAAAGCCGCTTTCGATCGGACGCTCGATCGTCGCGACCTGGGAGCCTCACCAAGCTACGGCGCTAGACGTCATCAAGGAGATGGGACTGGGGCTGGAAATCATCTTCAACAAGGGTGCGGTGATGATCCTGCCGAGCGGCATCAACAAGGCCACCGGACTTGCTGCTGCGCTCCAGGACCTCCGGCTTTCATCGCACAATGTGGCCGGGGTCGGCGACGCTGAAAATGACCATGCCTTCCTGCAGGCCTGCGGCTGCAGCGTGGCTGTCGACAATGCAATTCCTGCCGTCAAGACCACCGCGGACCTGGTCATGCGGGGCGCCCGGGGGAAAGG
>NZ_JBFUGJ010000535.1:0-2825 GCF_056402975.1 Mesorhizobium sp. P3_A9
TTCTCGCGCAGCGCGTCGAGATGGATCGACTTGATCAGGGCGGCAAGATCGCCTTCGGCGGATTGCCCGCCCACCTCTTTCAGCATCAGCCAGCTGACTTCCTGTACGCCGGCGACGCGCTTGCCATTGGCGACTTCGCGCCAGATCTTCAGCGCGCGCAGGATGATCGCATGCGTGGCAGCCGCCAGGCCGGCGCTGCGAAACAGCGCCTGCAAGGCCACATCGTGGCCGCCGGCGAGCAGCGTCCTTACCCGCGGCTCCGACTGCTGGCTGAGCGCGACCAGCGTSGAGCCRAAGAAATCGACCTTGCCATGCGCRATGGTGCGGATGAKGAAGCTCGCGGTGAGATCGCCGCGCAGCCTGAGATGCTCGATCAGCGCCGCATGTTCTTCCTGGCGCGTACCTTCGATCAGCGTCACCGAAGCCTTGACGCAAGCGTCGCGCATGACGCGCTCGGCACGCGCGGCGCCCATCAATGCCATGACCAGCGGCGATGCCTTCAATGTCTCGCCGAGCTTGATGAGCAACATATGCCGGCAGTCGGCAGGCAGACGTGCATCCGATATCAGCGCCTCGCGCACCAGCGGTAGATGCCCGTGGCGTTCGGCCATGCGGCGGAAACTGAGTGAAGCAATGTCGGCGCCGCTGTTGGCCAGCAGCACGGCGCAGGCTTCCGCCTCGCCGATCTCGGCGATCGCCGCCGACAGCGCCATCGAGACAACAGGCCGATCGGCGATCAGCTTCTGCGTCGCCTTCTGGCTCGACGCCACGCGGTTGATCAGGTCGGCGTCGGTGAGCAGCGGCGAGCGCGCCAGCACGACACCGGCGACTTCCGGCTGGTCGGAGGCCAGCGCGCTGATGATCTGCAGCGGCGCGTGGTGGCTCATCGAGAGCGCTTCGGCCATCGCCAGCCGGACTTTCGACGAGGCATCGTCGAGCAGCAGCGTCAGAGCAGCCTCGGCGGCGCAGCGATCCTCGAACGGCAATTCGGAATTGACATAGGCCCGAGCCAGCGCATTGGCCGCGGCGGCGCGCTCGGACACTCTTGCCGTGTAGATCCACTTCAGGAAATGCGAAACAACAACCATGCCCGTCTGCTTACGCCCCTTGCCGGAGGGTTTCCGGCCCCGCTGAGGACGGTAGGCAGAAATGGTTTACGAACGGTTCACCATGTTCATTAACTGGCTTGCGAGCGCTGGATGCAGCGCCTATCAACCGTCAAACAGCGCAGGAGACGGAAATGGCCGGCCTATACCTCGAAGAGTTCGTCGTCGGCCATGTCTTCCAGCACACGCTGCGCAAGACCGTCACCGAGAGCGACAACATGCTGTTTTCGGTGATGACGCTGAACCCGCAGCCGCTGCATATCGACTTCGATTTCGCCGCCAAGAGCGAATGGGGCAAGCCGCTGGTCAAYTCRYTGTTCACGCTCGGCCTGATGATCGGCATTTCGGTCAACGACATCACGGTCGGCACGACGGTCGCCAATCTCGGCATGAAGGAAACCACCTTTCCGCATCCGGTCTTCCACGGCGACACCATCCGCGTCGAGACCACAGTCATCTCSGTGCGCGAGTCCAAATCGAAGCCSGAYCGCGGCATCGTCGAATTCGAGCACCGCGCCTACAACCAGAATGGCGACCTCGTCGCCAAATGCACCAGGCAAGCGATGATGMTGAAAAAGGCCGCCTGATGCGCTCGCTGCTGTTCGTTCCCGGCGATTCCGAGCGCAAGCTGGAGAAGGGATTTGGCGCTGGCGCCGATGTGGTGATCGTTGATCTCGAGGATTCCGTGGCGGCGCAGAACAAAGCGGCCGCGCGGGCGATTGCGGCACGCTTTGTTATTGAGCGCAGGACGGAAACCAGCTCAGCGATCTATGTCAGGGTCAACGATCTGTCGACCGGGCTGACGGACGACGATCTTGCCGCGCTCGTTCCAGCAAAGCCGGACGGCATCATGCTGCCCAAGTCCAACAGCGGCCAGGATGTCCAGCAGCTCTCGGCAAAGCTCAGGGTTCGCGAGGCCGAGAACGGCTTGGCCGACGGTGCTATCAAGATCCTGCCGATCATCACCGAAACCCCGGCGGGTGTGCTCGCGGCCGCGACCTATGCCGGCGCAAGCAAGCGGCTCGCCGGCCTCACCTGGGGCGCCGAAGACCTGTCGGCGGCGATCGGCGCGAGCGCAGCTCGTGACGAGCACGGCCACTACACCGACCTGTTCCGCCATGCTCGCCTGACGACCATCCTCGCGGCGGGTGCCGCGGAGGTCGCGGCGATCGACACTGTGTTCCCGAATTTTCGCGACATGGCAGCCTTCGCCGCGGAATGTGCCGAGGCCGAGCGCGATGGCTTCGCCGGCAAGATGGCGATCCACCCGGACCAGGTGCCCGTCATCAACGCCGCCTTCACACCATCGGCCGAGGCAGTGAAACACTCCCAGGCAATCGTCGACGCATTCGCGGCGGCGGGCAATCCTGGCGTCGTCGGCATCGACGGCAAGATGTTCGACCGCCCGCATCTGCGGCTGGCCGAACGGTTGCTGGCAAGGGCGAAAGCGGCAGGCGTTTCCGCTTAATCCCGCGCCAGCACGATGATCCGGTCCTCCGGCAGATAGGCCAGTGCTTCCGACTTCAAGGGATTGACGGTGACGCCGCCCAGCGCCCGCTGGTCGGTGTCTCCGGCGCGGATGCGCCGGTACCCTATGGCGATCTCGCCGCGCAACCGTGCCGATTCCGCGATCGTCCAGAAGGTCAARGGCTGATCGATGGCGACATAGTCGGCGACCGGGCGCATGTAGATTTCGGAGCCCTTCTCGTCGAGCAGGTC
>NZ_JBFUGJ010000536.1:0-2812 GCF_056402975.1 Mesorhizobium sp. P3_A9
GCTTTGAGGGGCTGGCAGGATATTCGCTGGTGATGGGCGACAACCGCTCGCCGCAAGCCTGCTTCGTGCAACTCGAAGGCGAAGCGATGCGCATCGACGCAAGCAGCTTCGACGCGGCTCTGGCGACCAGCCCTACATTGCGATTGTTCCTGTTGCGCTTCGTCAATTCTCTGCAGATCCAGACCGGCTATACGGCACTTGTCAATGCGCGGCTGAAGTTGGCAGGCCGCCTGGCCCGGTGGTTGCTGATGTGCGACGACCGCGTGGTGGGCGTACGGTTTTCCATTACCCACGAATTCCTCGCCACGATGCTGGGCGTAAGACGGCCAGGCGTCACCATCGCCCTGCAGGAATTGGAAGGACTCACTCTGATCCGATCGCGCCGGGGTGAGGTTGTCATCCTCGACCGGCCTGGGCTGATTGCGCTGGCTGGGGGCGGATATGGGGTACCGGAATCTGAATATGCCAGGCTTTTGGGAGAGGTCGGCTCGGAGCCTGAATTGACTGGCTAATGGATTGTCGGAAGCGTACATTTGCCCGGTCGTCCGCCGTCTGCGGCACACGGACGCTTGGGAGCCAAATCAGGTGCTTTCGCCCTTTCGGGAGGAAGTCATGGCTGAAGCAGAACAACCTATTCCGGATGGCGTCGAAGTCACCGAGACCATGGGCGAATGGCGTGTTCGGGTCGTCATCAACGGCAACGTGCACTTGAGCACGTTTGATGTGGAATCCTACGCCCGGTCCTTTGCCGATAGCCAGCGCATGCGCGTAGGGCTGACCCGGCTCGCTTCACGCATTTGATGCGAATTGCCCGCGCCGCCCAGATTGTCGGTTTGGTACCAATACTCGCCAACGAGCTTGTCGGAATCGTACGGTTCCAACAAAGTAAACGGTGAATTTGAACAAAATTGAATATTGTTATACTGATGCGTCATAGTTAATAGACGGAGCCTTGTTTAAGTGCTTAGTCAAGATGTCATCAGCTTTTGCACGGGCGCTGGTGCTTGAGAGCGCTTAACATTCTCCCGCCCAAGMGGGAGCTATGCAGTGACCGTCAACCAACCAAACATGTTTTCCGGAATTCCCATCGAGCGAAGTGACGGCACCATTTCGGTGCTTTGTACACTTCCCCAAATGGCCGACGCCTTGGCAGACGACTGGCCGTCCAATGGTCCCATGTTTCTGGCGGCACTTGCCGCCCTGGTGGGGGAACGGGTGGGATGCTGCAGCACAAGGGAGGTCCACCGGGCTTTCATTGCGGCCGCGGTCGAAGCCGATTGTCTTCCCGACAGCTACATGAAGGAGTGAACGCGAAATGCCCCTCACCCTGTGCACGACGCTTTGCGAAACGAGRGATGCGCTGCACGTGCTGCGAMGGGCTTTGTTTGTCCGCGGGCATATCGAAGCCATGGAAGAGATCGATTCCCTCATAGGCGTCGCCGAAGACAAGGCAGTTCATCAGATCGGCAACATTGACCGGGCAGAGATAAGAAAGCCTGTCCTGGTGGCGGTCGCACATCCGGTAGAGCCGGCAGGTATTGTTCTGCCGATTGCGCAGCCGAAGAACCTTGGCGAGCTTCGGGAACAGGGCATGGGCCTAAGCATCTATTGCGGCAATGCACGCTGCGGTCATCTGCGCTCGCTGGACCTCGATGACCTGATCGAGACCTACGGCACCCACTATGATTTCAACATCGAAAGGCGGCTGGCATCGAAGCTCGTCTGCAAACGGTGCCATCATGTTGGAGGAAGGCTGGTCGTCGTTTCCGACAAAAGGCCCCGATATTGAAGACCAGGCGACGGACTGAAGCGCGTCGCGTGAAAACGGATTCATGCGACGCGCTTTAGTTCTTTGTTCTTATGCATGTCGTGTTCCCAAAACCGAGGTCACTTTTGGGCGACATGCATCAACCTCTGAGCCGCTCGTGCTTTTCGTGCGCGGACGGAACCTCTTGGCCGACAACCCGTTCCTGGTAGCGCCTCGGAAGCCCCCGGCCGAAAAAGGCGCCGGAAAGTTAGTCAAACAACTTTTCATTGAGCCCACCACTGACCCCTCGGTGGCGGGCTTGCATTTGTCGGTTTCGTACCAAGCCTCGCTATCAGATTGTCGGAAGCGTACAGTTTTCTTGTCGCTGGCCACTGAACGGGCGCTGGCGCTTGAGAGTGTACATCGTACTCCCGCCCCGAGGGAGTGAGACGATGAACGACGACACCGACAGGCCGGTCTCTGCCCTCGATTTCCATACCCTTCGCAGCGCATTCAGAAGTTTGGTCGCCGAAGGCTTGTTGCCTGAAGCCATTTGGGTTCGCCATGCCGAAGAAATGGTCAGGGACCTGACCGGATCGAGTGTTGTCGACCCCGAGATTGTCCTGCAGATCATCCGCAAGTGACGCTCAGGACGCATTGGCAAGTACAGTCAATTGCGGCTCACGCGGCGCGGCCAAACTCGTTCTGGACGATGTCGAGAAGCAGGCCGTCATTGTCCCAGCCAACAGGCTCTTTCAGCCGCCAGTCGCACCCCGAACGGTCRAACACGATCGGTGCCGAATAGAGCTGTGCGAAGCCAAGCACCAGCCGTTCGGCGTCAGCGTACGACAGGTCGCCGTGGCGGTCGGCCAGTTGAGCGGCCAGAACCGGCACGTTCACAATTCCATACTCGTAGATTGTCTTGACCAGCGTGTAATTCAGATCGTCACGCAGTTCGACCGGGTAGTTGTGCATGGCAAACTCCTGTCCGAAGGACTGGGTTTTCCCTCACTTTCACCATGCGCCAGGCGATTCGTTAAAGCAAGACAAATCTCAACAAAACAT
>NZ_JBFUGJ010000537.1:0-2808 GCF_056402975.1 Mesorhizobium sp. P3_A9
CTCTTCTCCCCAGCGGGGAGAAGGTGGCCGCGAAGCGGCCGTATGAGGGGGCGGCCTCGACGTGACCCTTCCGCAGCAGCCAGCGCTAGGTCAAAATCACTTCCCAGCCCTTCGCCCCGCCTCATAGGCGCGGCGTGCCCAGACTGTCATCTCGTCCAGATCATCAAAAGCAACGTCCGGAATGCTCCAATAGGGCATGGCGACCAGCTTGCCGTGCCGCGTGCCGGTATAGGTCCATTGCTTGCAGCCCGCAGCCTCGAAGTCGGGCGCGCTTTGTTCGTCGGCCTTCAGCAGCAATTCGCCGCGCAGGACGATGGCGACGATGACGCCATCGAAATAGATGCCCTTGCCGCCGAACAGTTTGCGGATGCTGACCGGACCGAGCCCTTCGAACAGTTCGGCGATGCGTTCATTGTCCATGCCGCGATCATGCCACCGGGATTTGACATTGTCATCGCGCAACCAAGATCATGCTGACAGGTTGAGAACCGTCGGAGTTTTTTGTCATGCCGCTTCTGCTCAAGGGATCCTGCCGCTGCAACGCCGTGCGTTTCGAGGTGGAAAGCCACACGCCGGTGCCGTTCATGCTCTGCTACTGCTCGATCTGCCGCAAGCAGCAAGGCGGCGGCGGTTACGCCATCAATCTCGGCGCCGACTACGAAACGCTGAACGTCAGAGGCAAGCGCAGCCTCGGCGTCTTTCGCGCCGAGATCGAGGACGACGAGCATCCCCGTTGCGAGGTTTCGACCGGCGAGCGCAATTTCTGCCGTAAATGCGGGTCGGCGTTGTGGCTCTACGATCCGACATGGCCGGAGCTTGTGCATCCCTTCGCCTCGGCGATCGACAGCGACCTGCCGAAACCACCTGAAAAGGTGCATCTGATGCTGAAATACAAGGCGAACTGGGTCGAGCCCGATATAGGCAAGGGCGACAAGACGTTCGATGTCTATCCGGAGGAATCGATCGCCGACTGGCATAGGCGGACGGGCATGTGGGTGAAGTAGTGCTCTTCGCCCCGTTTACGGGGAGAAGGAATGGCTCATTCCTCATCGGTCGCCAAAGCCGCGAGTGCGTCGCCGCTCAGCCGAAAGAAAACCTTGTCCGGCTGCCTGGTGCCACCAAGACCGTCATAGAAGGTCAGCAGCCGCTCATTTTCACCGTCGGCTGTCCAATCGACGCGGCCATGGCCGCGCTGCAGGGCGGTCCGTGCCAGCGCCTGCATCAGCAGGCGTCCGGCACCACTGCCGCGATAGGCTCGCGAGACGAACAGCTCTTTCAGGAAGAAGCCGGTTCGCAGGCCGGGTCCGGGATAGATTGTCGAGCAGATGGCAAAACCGATGATCGTGTCCGTTTCGGCGACCAGAATCTCCACGCCCGGCGGCAGACCGGCAAGATCGGCAAGGATTGTCTCGAATGGCGGGCACGGCACCCGATAGTGCCGCTGCATCTCTTCGAAAAGATGCGCCAACGCGGCATTGTCGGCGCCGACATGCGGCCGGATTGATATCGCGACGGTCACGTTTTCGACGGCCATCCGGTCACGGGCTCGGTGTGGATTTGGAAGCTCGGCCGGGGCTCAGGCCGAAGCGCGTGCCTCTGCCAGCGCCTTGAGATCGGCCGGCTTCAGTTCGACGGATTCGCCACAGCCACAGGCCGAACTCTGGTTCGGGTTGTGGAAGGTGAAGCCGGTGCGCAATGTCGTCTGCTCGAAATCCATCTCGGTGCCGAACAGGAAAAGGGCAGCCTCCGGCGCGACATAAACATGGGCGCCATCGCGCTCGATATGGTCGTYCTTGGTGTTGGGCTCGGTCACCAGATCGACCGTGTATTCCATGCCGGCGCAGCCGCCCTTCTTGATGCCGAGGCGGATGCCGTGCGCGCTGTCACGGGTAGCCACGATCTCGCGCACCCGGTCGGCGGCCTTTTCGGTCATCGTGATGACGGCGAAGCGTCCCATTCTTTTTCCTTCTCCATTCCATGCAGGTTCAAGGCCTGCCGAATGATTCCTCACCTAAAATGGTGAAGTTTTACCCCTGGCGCAAGTGTACCAGGCTCTGCCTGCCTAAAGCGTGACACGCTTTAGGCTTTTGCTTTATGCATGTCGTTGTCCCAAAACCGAGGTCACTTTTGGGCGACATGCATTAGTACCAGCCCACCGCCACCTGCGCCTCTTCCGACATGCGGTCGGCCGACCAGGGCGGATCGAAGGTCATGTTGACCTCGACACCGGAGACGCCTTCGACGGCACCAACGGCATTCTCCACCCAGCCGGGCATTTCGCCCGCCACCGGACAACCCGGGGCGGTCAGCGTCATGTCGATCTTGACCGAGCGGTTATCCTCGATGTCGATCTTGTAGATGAGGCCGAGCTCGTAGATGTCGGCCGGGATTTCGGGGTCATAGACCGTCTTCAGCGCCGAGACGATGTCGTCGGTCAGCCGTGCCAGTTCGTCGGCGGGGATGGCCGAGGCGGAAACCAGCGGGTTGATGGCCGTTTCCGGCACGGTCTCGGTGTTGTGGCTAGCGTCATCCATGATCGTCACCCGAAGAATTTGCGCGCYTTTTCGAGCGCCTCGGCCAAAGCGTCGACTTCGGCCCTGGTATTATACATGCCAAACGATGCCCTGCATGTGGAGGTTACGCCAAAGCGTTTCAACAGCGGCTGGGCACAATGGGTGCCCGCGCGCACCGCAATGCCCTGCCTGTCTATCACCATCGATACGTCATGGGCATGAATGCCTTGCAGTTCGAAGGAAATGATGGCGCCTTTGCCCGGCGCATCGCCGAAGATGCGCAGTGAGTTGATAG
>NZ_JBFUGJ010000538.1:0-2803 GCF_056402975.1 Mesorhizobium sp. P3_A9
CAACTACGCTGCCCTGCTTGGATAGTGTGAAGCATCTGGGGCTTGAGATGGGTATAACGCTCCAACATCTTCCAATCCGTGTGACCAGTTACAAGCGCTACCTTTTCAATCGTGAACCCAGCATCCAAGAGGCGACCTGTTCCTTTATGCCGCGAATCATGAAAATGAAGTAGTGAATGCTCAGGTCAGCGCACCCTCGACGAAAGGCGGTGCCGACTGACCTATGATTGAATGGGAAAATTCGGTCATCGTCACTGCTGGCGCGCTGCTCCTCAACAGTGGTCCACGCATCGTATCCGGTTGCTGCGAATCGCGGGATCGTGATCTGTGCAGCGCTCCTTGAGCGATGCGCCGGTGTGAGGACGAGAAGTGACGACAAATCAAGCCCGCCGAAATGCAGATCGGTGGACCGACTTACGGCTTAATGTGCAGCGGGTTGTGACGGCTGCACCCCTTGCTGGTCACCCCCTGTGCTGGCGTTGGATTCTTGTCCACCTTGGGATTTTGATCGATCGGCTGGCTGTCAGACTGAGATTGAACGGGATCAGTCGACGCCGGGTTTGGGCTGGTGACCGCAGGTGCCTGGCGGTCTTGCTGGTCTGTCGACGATCCTTTGATGACTACGCCATAGATTTCGGCGACACCCCAGGCGGCAATGGCCAGCAGCAGCGCGGCTATGAGCAACAACAAGGACGGGCCTGCCAAGAGGGCCTTGTCGAGCTTGGTTTTCGGGAATGTTGTTCGTCATAGGACACCTTGGATAGAGGGCTGGCCCGCGCCTAGGTCAAGGCCGCAGGGGCTGACCAAGAAGAGACATCTTGGTCAGCGGATCGTTTAGAACGTGATGGCTCGGCTTAACCTTGAACGGTCCCAAAGGTTCCGGCCGTCGAGGGAGAGTAGATCTCAAACGAGCAATGAAGCATTATTTCTGCGTTGCCACAGTTGCCTGGATCAGTGGAGGATGAAGCGCTTATAAACGAGCAAACTATGCCTACACTTTGGCAAGAGCCAAGTCTCGGCCTGCGCTGATCCTCAACTCTCTCAGCCGGACGGTCTTGGCATCTCTGGCCTGGCGTTCGGCATCGATCAGCTTGCGCACCTCGCGATCGGCTCGTTCAAATTTTTTGTTGTCGATTCGACGTTTCCCAAGGCAGCCTCCTGTTGTGCCGGCGTGTTGGAAACTTCGTCGTCTAGATCAATGCCGGACCTTTTTCCCATCGGCTCATCGAGCCCATTACCCTCGTAAAATCTGCGACTGCCAACCGCCGCCGTTGAGCGGCACCGTCGTTCTCGTCATGCCGTTTGACRCAGTGCTTGGCGAGTCAAATTTCGGATCAGCATGACTGGCCTTATCAGGACTGTCGGTAGTCATACCGAGCCTTGAACACCGCAACGAACCATGTCCACCTCCTTCGCTTGGGAGGCTAAAGATGACCCACACTTTTCATGCACTCACGGTTGAGAAGGCAGTTGAAGCTTTCGTAATGTCCAGGAGCAAGGGCCGGGTCATGTCGATGGCGCAGGCGATCCGCACCATCAGAACGCTAATGCCGTACTGTGTGGCAGCCAATCATGAGTTGGAACGACTGCTGGCGCAAAATGCGATGTGCACGGCGTGCCAATCTCGTTTGATGTAGCAAGGGCCTCGGGTTCAAGAGCCCTGCGCGATTAGAGCAGGAGGGTGCATTCGTGCCGGAGCAAAAGCCAAATACATCGCGGATCCGCCGGGCGATTGTGAGCTTTCTAATTGGCAATGTGGATTGTCCCTGTATTTCCATAGCCAACGTCTTCGACAGCCTAAGGAAGACGTCGCCGCTTGACCAACATACAGATCGGGAGCTTGAGGATCTCATCGCGCTGATTGCTGTCGATGCTGGATTTGCGATCGAATTCGATGGCTCGGCTCGCGCGTTAAAAGCCCTCCATCTGGATGTTCCGGAAACTGGATCCCGCTCGGCATCGAGCCGACCCGCCAGCGTCAGCGCCGTCAACCAAACTCCCGCAGGTCTTTCGCTTCTCGTTCGAGGATTGCCGCTACCTCCTCACGACCGAGGTGGGTAAGCATCACCGCGATGCAACATTCCAAATATGTGAGCGACGAGCGACGGAGAAAGTCGGCAGTGGCGCTTTCTGCCAACTGGTCGATCCGCTCAACCTCACAGCGACGAACCTCTTTCATCGCCTTACCTCTCAGCATTTCTCGATCCAGCCAATTCCTGGAACAGCAGGACAACTTCCGACGTGCCAAGAAGTGGCATTGCCGTTGGAATTGTTCTTTCAAAGGTGTGCCTTGCGGATCGCTCGTGCGCGCGGTCGGAAAAAATTCGACATTGAACCTTTTCCAATCCCGCAAATTAGACGGCTATGGCGAGATATTTCTTCGACGTACCGGATGCCGATATCGCTGATCCAAACGATCTTGTCGACGTGCATGACGCGCGTGAGGCAGGACTTCGGGCCCTCGCAGGGATCATGAGGGAATCACATCCGGACGGCACCAAACGCGCCTTCGAATTCAACGTTTGTGATGGAGCAGGCCGACACTATCTGCACCTCACCATCACGCTTGAATGGAGGGATGCACCGGGCCATCCTTCCATGGCAAGCCATTAACCCGGCGACCGCAAGGAAGTCATCTTGTCAGGCTGGTCGCGGCTTGATGCGTACACAGCATTGCTCGACGATCTTCTTTGCGGCCCTCCATGTGACCTGGAGCCCGGAAATGTTTCGCTTGACCCGTCGTGCGAGTGAGTGGTGGAGACTGATGCGGAATTTGCGGATGCCATATAGCATTGCGCACACG
>NZ_JBFUGJ010000539.1:0-2798 GCF_056402975.1 Mesorhizobium sp. P3_A9
ACACGAAGCCGAGCCAGCCATAATCCATCAGCATCTTCAGCCAGATGTCGTGTGTGTCTTCGCCGAACATCTTGCCGAAGACCAGCGGGCCGATGCCGAACGGACGCTCCATCGCCATCTGGAAGCCGATCGCATAGCGGGCGAAGCGGCCGAGGCGGGCGGTGTCGTAGCTCTGTTCGAGGTGCGCGCGGTTGGAGAACATCTCCGACACCCCGGGCAATTGCAGGATGACGATGATGGCGATCGTCAGCAGTGACAGGGCGGCGACGGTCATGATCACCACGCGCAGCCGGAACTTGCCGCTGGCGCTTTGCAGGAACAGGCAGCCGGTGAGCAGTACCGCCGAAACGGCGAACATGCCCCAGGCGCCGCGCGAGAAGGAGAAGAAGATGCCCAATGTGATGATCAGCAGCGGCACTGCCAGCAGCGGCATGCGCGAGACCGAACCGGTCAGGATCAGATAGAGCAGATAGATGCCGGGCAGCACCAGGAACGGTCCGAAGACGTTCGGGTCCTGGAAGGCGCCCGCGGCGCGGTCGTATYTGGTGAACATWTCGGCGCCGGGGAAGGCGTGGAAATAGCCSGCTATGCCGAGCAGCGAGGTCGCCACCGCCGAGACGACATAGGCAWTGAAGATCAGCCGGTAGAGGCCTGGCTGCGTGGCTGTCACGGAGGCGAAGAACACCGCGCTRAAGGCGAGAAACAGCGAYACGGAGAGATAGAGCGGCGTGAAGGCGAGGTCCGCCATCTGCGTCATCGAGATCATGCCACCGATGTTCATCGTCACCAGCAGCACCAGCAATGGCATGGCCGCACGCGAAATCCGCAGGCCGAACAGAGCCCAGATGGCGATCAGCCCGGCCATGTAGATTTCGTAAGGCGCCGGCTCGCTGATGACGAAGCCGGACAGAAGGATGCCGACCACCACCGCAGCGGAAGAAATCAGCGCGATCAGCTTGGCGTTGACCGCGGCCGGTGGCAGCTCATGGGAAATCGCGCTCAATAGGCGTTTTCCGTGTTGAGCAGCCGGATCGGTGTGAGGAACAGAATCCGCAGATCGAACAGCAGCGACCAGTTCTCGATGTAGTAGAGGTCGTATTCCGTCCGCATGCGGATCTTCTCGTTGGTATCCATCTCGCCGCGCCAGCCATTGATCTGCGCCCAGCCGGTGACGCCGGGCTTGACCTTGTGGCGGGCGAARTAGCCGTCGACCACCTCRTTGTAGAGAAGGTTGTGCGACTGSGCGGCRATSGCRTGCGGGCGCGGRCCGAYCAGYGACAGCGAKCCCARCAGCGARTTGAMGAACTGCGGCAGTTCGTCGATCGAGSTYTTGCGGATGAAGCGGCCRACGCGGGTRACGCGYGGATCGTTCTTGGTCACCGTCTGCTTGGCGGTCGGATCCGAGCGGTCGGTGTACATCGAGCGGAACTTGTAGACCTCGATGATCTCGTTGTTGAAGCCATGCCGCTTCTGCTTGAACAGCACCGGTCCCTTGCTGTCGAGCTTGATGGCGATCGCGGTCGCCAGCATCACCGGCGAGAAGACGATGATGCCGATCAGCGAGAAAATGATGTCGAAGGCGCGCTTGGCAACCGAATCCCAGTCGTTGATCGGCTTGTCGAAGATGTCGAGCATCGGCACCGAGCCGATGAAGGAATAGGCGCGCGGGCGAAACTGCAGCGCGTTGGAATGCGCCGAAAGCCGGATATCGACCGGCAGCACCCACAGCTTCTTCAACAGCTGCAGCACGCGGGTTTCGGCGGTCAGCGGCAGCGACACGATCAGCATGTCGATGCGGGCGATGCGGGCGAACTCGATCAGTTCCGAAATGGTGCCGAGCTTGGGATAGCCGGCGACGATCGGCGGCGAGCGCTTGTCTGAGCGGTCATCGAAAATGCCGCAGATGCGGATGTCGTTATAGGGCTGCTTTTCGACCGAGCGGATCAGGACTTCCGCCGCCTTGCCACCGCCGACGATGACGGCGCGCCGCTCCATGCRGCCATCGCGTGCCCAGCGCCGGATCAGTCTCGACATCACCAGCCTGAGGCCGAAGAGGAGAAGGAAACCGRCGACGAACCAGGYGCCGARSAGCAGGCGCGAATAGTCYTCCGAYATCTTSAMGGYGAACGCCGTCAACGCCATCAGCGCGAAGGCTCCGGCCCAGGCCAACAGGATGCGGCCGAAATTGGCGATCGGCCGCATCAGCGAAACGACCTGATAGCAGTCGGTGACATCGAGCAGCACCACGGCGAGGAACGACGTGGCGGCAATCGTCACCGGATATTGCCAGGCGAGATAGTTGAAGAAACCTACAAAGTAGAAATAAACGCAGAGCCCCGAAACGAACAGGATCCCGAACTCGACCATGCGCAGGACGCCGCTGACCATGATCGGCGACATCGTATCGCGCCGGTATTGCGACGCGACCTGTCGGGCAACGTCGTTCATGCTGCCGGGCACATCGCCCTCAGCTGGGCCGTCGAATTTACGCACCGCTTCAGGTGAAAAGCGGCGCGCTGGGTCGATCTCGTTCATGGGGCTTTCCGCAAGCTTCCCCTCGGTCAATAGCAAAAGAGAGCTAAGAAACCCTTGAAGCAACGCGTGGCTTTGGAAAGGCTTGGGCGTTACCCGTCGAGCGCGGCGAAATAGGCCTTCTCGATTTCAGCGGCCATGACGTCGGCGCCGAAGCGCGCCCTGAGGCTGCCGCCATCGGGCATCAGTTTGCTGTAGGCTGAGAGATCGGCCAGCGCCTCGCTCATCTTGCCGGCGAGTTCGGCCGGGTCGGGGCGGATCAGGGC
>NZ_JBFUGJ010000540.1:0-2784 GCF_056402975.1 Mesorhizobium sp. P3_A9
TTTCCATGCTATATATTTTTGCTGGCGCAGAAAGAGTACGCCAGCTTTAAGTGCGCTTCGAATTTCTACGGCAACAACGGATTGGAGTGCGCTTAAAACAGTCGCCCGCCGTCCGCCACCTTGCGCTCGATGGCGCCGAGCACCACCGCGCCCTCCTCATCGGGAAAGCCCAGCGTCAGCACTTCCGACATGAACGGCCCGATCTGGCGTGGTGGAAAATTGACCACCGCGAACACCTGCCGGCCGACCAGCGTCTGAGGCGTATAGTATTTGGTGATCTGCGCCGACGATTTCTTGATGCCGATGTCAGGCCCGAAATCGATCTTCAGCTTGAACGCAGGCTTGCGCGCTTCCGGAAACCGTTCGGCCTCGACGATCGTGCCGGCGCGGATGTCGACACGATCGAAATCGGCAAAACTGATCTCGGGCTTGCGCTCGCTGCTCGAACTCATGTCTGTCTTACCGGGGACTCAAGCGTTGCCGTAGGTCTCGAACAGCACGCCGGCCAGCGCATCCTTGGCCGAGGTTCCCGACCAGACGACGAATTGGAACGCCTGGAAATAGCATTCGCAGGCTTCCAGCGCCGAGGACAAGAGCACCTCGACCTGCTGGCTCGACGGCTCGACCCCGCCGGCCAAAAGCAGCGACTGGCGGAACATGATCGCGCCCTCCTGCTCCCAGAGGTCGAAATGGCCGAACAGCATCTGCTCGTTGATCAGCGACAGCAGCCGCATCACTTCCAGCGCGCGAGTYTCCGGCACCTTGATGTCRAARGCGCAGGCCAGATGCAGCGCYTCGAAATCCTCCATCCAGGAGAAKGAGACGTGATAGTCGGTCCAGCTGCCGGCGACCGAGATCGAAATTTCATCGTCGCCGGCCCGTTCGAAGGACCAGTCATTGTTGTGGGCCACCTGCTCGATAACATCCACCGGATGGATTTCGCGGGAGAATTCGAGTTCGAGAAGTTCCATGGAATGCTTCCTGTCGTTCTGAGGAGCGCCGCCACACGCTCCGCGGGAGGGCACACACAACGAACAATCTGATCTAGAACTCGGACGGCCAGGACTTTCTTCGCGCTAAAGACTACTTCTCGACGCAAAGACCCCAGACCGGACCCCACCGCCCGGTCGCATGACCCTGCTCCGAATCATGCAACAAATTCAGTCTATTGATCGGGAGTCGCGTGAACAGCCCAATTTTTCGCACTGCGGCATTCGCATGTGGAAAGGCGCTGTCACAAAGATTCATGCAATGCCGTTAAGCGATTCACGGCAAAGCGATTTTCAGGATCGCACTATGTGGAAAAGTTTAACGATTATTTTTTTGCACGGGGCTTCGCCGCCGCCGCTGGTGCGGCATCACCGGCCAGTTCGGCGAGCTTCGCTTCGAGCGCCTCGATGCGGGCGGCAAGCCTGCTGTTCTCGTCYCGGGCCTTGGCCGCCATTWCGCGCGCTGCCTCGAACTCTTCGCGCTGCACAACGTCCATGGTGTTGAGAATACGCTCGGCCTGCCCCTTGAAGGCGGTCTCGACCTCACGGCGAACGCCTTGCGCGGCGCCCGCGGCATCGGTCATCAGCTTGGCGAATTCATCGAGAATGCGGTTCGGTCCGGTCGACATGGCAAATCCTCGCTTGCTCGAAATGACGTAGTGGCGCTGAGCGCCGAATGCAAGAACGTTGAGGGCTGGTGCGGCGTCTGCGTTGCTATGGCGCATGGCGGTGTCATGCCCAAATGAAGCTCTCAAACAGCCCCAAGCTGTACTTGAGAACGCCAAATCGCCTATTGTGGTTTCATCGCGTCTCGCGTCCAGCAGCGCTCGTCTCCAACCCAAGGTTAACCGAATGGCAACGCCCCCGCGCCGACCGACAAATCCATTCGCAGCCGCCGAAGCGGCCTTCAAGCCGGTCAAGAAGCCGGCAGCACCACCCCGCGAACCGTCAACCGCCCCAAATGTGCGGGAGCTCGTCTCGATCCGGATCGACCGGGCCGTGCTCGACCATTTCCAGGAAGAGGGTCCTGGCTGGCAGGACAGGATCAACGACGCATTGCGGCRGTTGGTGGCCGCCAAGGGGTGAGTTCAACACCCACGGCACGATGGCCGGCAATGGTGATCCGTCGCGACACTTGACGGCAACCGCCTTGCCTTGACCCTGCCAAAACCCTACCGCATGGTCCGCGCCCGAATGCGACCGCAACCGAGAGTTTCCCGTTGAACGAATATTTCCTGCTGCCGCTGGCATCGCTGCCGTTTCCCCAGATCAACCCGATCCTCATCCAGATCGGKCCGCTGGCGGTGCACTGGTATGGTATCGGCTACATCGTCGGCATCCTGTTTGCCTGGTGGTACGCCAAGCGTCTCGCCGCCAACCCGAAGCTGTGGCCCGACGGCATCCTGCCGATGAAGCCGGAGGACCTCGACGATTTCATCGTCTGGGCGGCGATCGGCGTCGTGCTCGGCGGCCGCACCGGCTATGTCCTGTTCTACGATCTGGCACGCTATATCGCGCATCCGCTCGACATCTTCGCGGTGTGGCAAGGCGGCATGTCSTTCCAYGGCGGCCTGCTCGGCGTCATCCTCGCCATGACGCTGTTTTCSATCAAGCGCGGCATCCGCACWTGGWCGCTGTTCGATGTCGTGGCYGCCGGCGTGCCGGTTGGGCTSGGCCTGGTSCGCGTYGCCAAYTTCATCAAYTCCGARCTYTGGGGCCGGCCGACGGATGTGCCCTGGGGAATAGAATTCCCCAATGGCGGACCGTTCACCCGCCATCCCAGCCAGCTTTACGA
>NZ_JBFUGJ010000541.1:0-2766 GCF_056402975.1 Mesorhizobium sp. P3_A9
GGCCTGGCGCCAGGAAGGTACCTTCCTGTTCCTCCAGCACCCGTTCGAATTCAGCAAAGGGCGCATAATTGCCGACGGGGATCAGCGTCGGATCGGTCTTGTGCTGATCGAGCACGGCATCGATGAAGGGCCGCTCGTCCATCGACGAGCCCTTCTCGAAAATCAGCGAGAAGGTCGGCAGCTTCGGCTTCCGCTCGGCGGCGTTCTGCAAGGCGGCGACACAGGCGATCGAGGAGGAATCGAGGCCGCCGCTCAGCATCGCGCCGATCGACTGACTTCCGCGCATGCGGTTGCGCACCGATTGCGAAAACAGATGGGCGAATTCCTCCGCCGCATCCGACCGCAGCGGTCGCGCCGACGGCTCGATCTGCCAGTATCGGCGCAGCACCACCTGTTGCGCGGTGACGGTGAGGCTGTGACGCGCCGGCAGGCTGAAGATATCGCTGTAAGGCGTGGATTGCGGGTCGTCGGGAAGCCCGGCCAGGAAGCCCGAAATGCGGTGCTCGCTGATGCGTGCACCGACGCCGTCCAGGCCAAGCATCGGCCCGATCTCGGAGGCAAAGGCAAAACGCCGGTCCGCGGCGTGGTAGTAGAATGGCTTGACCCCGAAATGGTCGCGCGCACAGAACAACAGCTGCCGCTCGGCATCCCAGATGGCAAAGGCGAAATCACCCTGCAGATGCACGGGGCTGGCTTCGCCCCAGCGCAGATAGGCMCGCATCAGCAATGTSGCRTCSGCAACCGAKCTGTCMCKKATGCCSAGCCKCGCCAKCARYTCGTCGCGATTGTCCAGCCGGCAGTCGGCGGTGATGGCGAGTTTGCCGCCGGCCATGGTCAGCGGGCCGGGGCCGGCTTCGTCCGTGGTGTTGAGCCAGGCGTGGCCAAGCGCAATCCCGCTATCCAGCCACCACGAATTTCCGTCCGGGCCGCGATGGCGCATGCGGGCCAGCATCTGCTGGATGTCGGTCGCCGCGTCCGTCGCAGCGGGTCCCTGTCGCAGCAGGATTCCGGCCACGCCGCTCATTGGCTGCCGTGGTCGACCAGATGCGCGAAGCCATCGACGGAGCCGCCAAGCACGACATGGTTGTCGCTGACCAGCCACGCATGCGCCTTCAACTGCTCACCCGTGCCGCGTTCGATGCCGATGCGGATGTTGGAGGCATTGCCCTGACGCGCGAGAATGTATTGGCCCGAAAGCGCCTGGGTAAGGCAAGAGGCGCGCGGCACGAACCGCGCAGCCGCGGCGACTCCCCAGGCGACGAGCCGCAGCTCGCCCATGCTGGCGCACTGGTGGGCGTTGAGCCGGGTCACCATGCCGCGAACGCGATTGTAGGAGAAAAATGTCAACCCCAGCCGGATGGAAGCGACCACCAGCAGGCAATGGCAGAGGAAAAGCGCTTCCCAGCCGCTCAGCGACAGAACCCTGGCCAGGCTCCGGCCAGGCCGGCGTTTCGCTGGCCGCGGTCTTTGGTCCGTCGCAGGTCTTTGCCGTGAGATCATGGCCTTCTGCGAAACCTGCCTAGACAAGTGCCTCATGCTGCAGCCTCACAAGTCCGTTTTCGGCGAGGCCTTTCAGCAAGGCGTCGACGTCGGCCTTGCAACGCTCGGCGTCGACATTGTAGCGCTCGATCACGGCGCCGCGGATATCGGCGATCGACTTCGGCTCCTGGATCAGATCCCAGATGAACGCGCCGACGCCGTTGAGGCTGTAATAAATATTGGATTTCAGGTTGAGAAGCGCGAGGCCGTCACCGAATTCGCAAGCCACGGCGTCCCCGGTGGCACTTACCCAATCGTGCTCCGATGGGTTCCAGTTCATCCCAAAACCTCGTTTGCAACACACGTTCTACGCGTCGTCAGTTCAAAAAGGGAAAGTCGGGGATTTTCATCCCCGGCTCCATTCACGGTATTCAATCCTGGAGGCCCAACGTCACTCCTCCAGAACCAGGCTAGTCTCAGGAGAACGTCAGATCGCCAATCGGGGTGTGCGCCGGAAACGACGCGTCGATTGCCGTGCTGCCGCCACCGCCCTGGGTGATGGTTTCGATCGAACCATGTACCGTCAGGCTGGGCGTTTCGTACTCGTGCTTTTCAACATTCTGTTCCATTTTACTCTCCAATGAGGACTGGAAACGGCCTGTCGAGTGCCGTCAGCACTTTCATGCTGCGATGCAATAGCTGCATGGCAACATTTATGAGTCAAGCCTGATTTACTTCTGGTTAATCAATTACGGGTTGCGGACGTCACCATGTGTGTGCGGAATGCTCAAAATTCCGCCCCTATTGGGCTTAAACCGGATGCAGTCAGGTCTAACGTCTGGCGATTCTTTAAGCAATTGATTTTGCTTGCATAAAAAGTTCATAGCGCTGACGCTTTTTTAGGCATGGCTAAAAAGATGGATTCTTGGTAGGCGACCGGTGTTGATGGATGGCTGAAGTGCCTCGATCGGGCCGGAATTTCAGCCGTAATGTTGCGCCATCTTCAGAACGCTCGGCAAACGCTCTGGTTGCAAAATTTCGCACTGCGAAAGGAAAGACTTTACGGCGCCGAGGTTTTTGAGGATGCTTTGCTTCGCACTTGCAGCATAAGCRTCGCGCAAACCGCATTTTGGAGACTATGCGCTCAATGGCCTTGCCGGAAAGTTCCTATAAGCGACTGCGCGCCGCCGACTGCGCCGACGAGATCGCCTATGTGCAGGCCTGCCTGCGGTTGTATTTCGCTGGACCGGTGGCCTCGGCCGGGGCTGTGTCGCCGCCGAACCTTTC
>NZ_JBFUGJ010000542.1:0-2756 GCF_056402975.1 Mesorhizobium sp. P3_A9
ACATAGCGGCGCTGGCCTTCGGCATAGATGGTGTCGAAGGCGAGCGACGATTTGCCGGAGCCGGACAGGCCGGTCATGACGATCAGGCTGTCACGCGGCAGGTCGAGATCGACGTTCTTCAGATTGTGTTCGCGCGCCCCGCGAATGGAAAGGAATTTATGGTCGGCCATCGCCGGTCGCCGCCTCAGATCTGGAATTCGTGGGATTGGCGGGTTTTCCCGACCATCCCCTATGTAGGTGTTTTTGCCGCCGCGTCGAGAGACGCCACAATTCTCGACGAATTCGTTTAACCGTCTTTCGCGCGAAGGGGCAAGCGGAAAGAACAAAGGCCGAACACGCTCCTGACAAAGCTGTGTAAAAACTGACCTGACGTAACCTCCCGGCGATCACGTTTTTCCGTAACCGGCTATTGATGGTTGACGTGGCCGGCTCACGGGAGCAGTCTCCGATTGTCAACGAAGCCGGCCGTCTTTCGATGGCCTCGCCGCCCCAAGGCGGCCTGCGAGACGCCGCAGGCATTCGCGATTTGCGCTTCGGGACGACAATGTCGCAACGGACACAGGAGCGGAGCATGACGCCACCGGATAGTCCCCAAGGGCTCCACGTCTCGTTGGAGCCGCGGCAGGCATAAGTGCCAGGGTTTAGCGTTTGCGCCACCCGACAAACCGTGACTTGCCGTATTTCCCAAAAATCAGAGACTGCTAGTCGGATCGTCGGCTGACGCCGCGAAGCATCCGAAATCAAACGCCGGCAGTACACTCCCGGCAAAAATGGATTTGAGATCCATAAAAGCCCCGTCCGTTTGCCCCAGGCACGGCGGGGCTGTTTTTTTGGGGAATGGCTGAGCTGTCCGAGGCGGAGGCAGCTTAATTCCGTGGCTTGAATCCGCCAGTGGCGATATCGACCGCGATGCTGCCGGAAATCCTGACATCGGTATTGCCGATCTTGAACGAGCCGTTCTCGCCAGCGGGCAGCGCATCGTCAGGCTCGGGCTGTGGTGCCGGCTTGGCGATGCGGTAATCACTGGTTACGCCAGGCAGGGCGCCTTTCTGCGCCTGCGCCGAACTGTCGTCGGCAAGTGCCGTGACGCTCACAATACTGGCAAAAGCGAGCACCGCGGCGGCGATGACGCGATGCGATGTCCGGGGCGAATGAGTGTCGGTCATTCCGGGATTATAGTGACACGCTGCCGATGCGGCCAGACCGGCATCGTCAAATCTTCGACAGCGGCCAGGATTCCGATCGGCCCCGGCTTCACGCCGCCTTTTTGCGCGTGTCGAAGACGTGGTCGACGATGCCCCATGCCTGCGCCTCGCGGGCGGTCATGAAATGGTCGCGGTCGAGCGTGCGCTCGACCTCTTCATAGCTGCGGCCACAATGCTGGGCATAGAGTTCGGCCATATGGCGTTTGGTCTTGCCGATGCGCTCGGCATGGCGCTGGATATCGGAAGCCTGGCCCTGGAAGCCGCCGAGTGGCTGATGCAGCAGGATGGTGGCGTTCGGCAGCGCGATGCGGCGCCCCGGCGTGCCGGCCATCAGCAGGAACGACCCCATCGACGCGGCAAACCCCATGCATACGGTCGACACCGGGCAGCTGATATATTGCATCGTGTCGTAGATGGCGAAGCCGCTGGTGACCACGCCGCCCGGCGAGTTGATGTAGAGCGAGATCTCCTTGTCGGGATTGTCCGACTCCAGCGACAAGAGTTGCGCGCAGACCAGCGCCGAGACGTCGTCGTTGATCTCGCCGTTGATGAAGACGATGCGCTCGCGCAGCAGCCGCGAGAAAATGTCGAAGGCGCGTTCGCCGCGGCTCGATTGCTCGATCACCATCGGCACCAGACTGGCAATACCGCTCATTTTTTGTCTCCGATTTCCAGGTTCAGGCGGCGCGCAGCAGGGCGCGCGGTGTGTTCGCGGCGGCGGGCTTCGCAGACACGCGCAACCCAAGCGAAAGCCGGCAGCCGGCGCCCGCCATGGCGACGGCAGGCATCGCCTTGCGGGCAAAACCGTCATGGACAATGCGCAGATGCGTGCCGCCGGAGACGGTACGGGCGAGTGTGAAGGTGACGACACTGTCGAGCGGATCCTGCCGAGTGGCATCGCGTGGCTGCTCGCGCCAGGAATAGCGCAGCAGCTGCTCCGGCTTGGCTTCGAGGATTTCACACTCGATCGCTGTGTCCGGCCCGGCAAAGGTGAAATTGCTGCCGGTCTGCGGTTTGATGTCGTTCGGCATCATCCAGGCGGCAAGCAGTTCCGGCACTGTCAGCGCCCGCCACACCTTTTCCGGCGGTTCGGCGAGGTCGTATTCAAACTCGAGCGTGTCAGGGGCGGCTTCGCTTTGGGTGTTCATTGATCCCAAATCCTTCACTGATCCATGTCCTTCAAAACCGTCTTTAGCCTTTCGATGTGCTCCGGCCAGAAGGTCCGGTAGCGCTCGATCCAGGAGAGCAAAGGGGCAAGTCCTGCCGGATCGGCGCGGTAGTATGCGTTGCGGCCGGTCCGCCGCTCGACCACGAGGCCAGCGCCACGCAGCACCGCCAGATGCTGCGACACCGCCGGTTGCGATACCGTCAGGCCGCTGCGCAATTCCGATACGCTCATCTCAGCTGCGGCGAGACGCTCGAAGACGGCGCGTCGCGTCGGGTCGGCCAGGGCACGGAAAATCTCTGCTTCGATCATGACAAAAGCATAAGTCGATACTTATTGATTTGGCAAGCGCTGTTTTACGGTCCTGCCGTTTGCCAGCGCCTCAC
>NZ_JBFUGJ010000543.1:0-2752 GCF_056402975.1 Mesorhizobium sp. P3_A9
GCTCCGGTGCGTGCAGCGCGAGTTCCTGGGCAACGAGTGCACCCATCGAATGGCCAACGACGGACACCTTGTCGAGGCCGAGATGGTCGAGCAGGCGAACGGCCTGGTCGGCGTAGTCGGCCAGTTCCGGGTGCTGCGGCGGCAGCGGCGAAAGGCCATGGCCGAGCATGTCGATGGCGATCACGTCAAAGCGGTCTGCCATGCGCTCGATCTGCGGCTGCCAGATCGCCGCGTTCATGCCGACACCGTGGATGAACAGCACCGGCGTGCCCGCGCCGGCTCGGATGAAGCCGGTGCCGTCGGGCGCCGTGTCCTGTCGAGCCCATGCGAAAGCGTCAGCCATGCACGTCCCCAAGCTCCTTGAGGTCYTGATAGCGGTCGCCGATGCGGTGATGCGGGCGACCGCCGATCGACGCGCCAAGCGCCACCACCAGCTCGTCCGGCGCCGGCGCATCGCCGATCTGGAAATGCACGGTCAGGTAATGCGAGCGCCGTCCCTCGTCATTCTTGTCCATCAGCGGGATCATGATCGGTGTGTTCGGCCCGCCGCGCAGATTGGTGAAGGCAAGATAGGTCTTGGCGCCGACGGCGCGGCGATAATGGTTGCCGAAATGCAGTGTGTGGATCAGCGCCGAAGCATGCTCGATCTCGCCCGACGTGCCGCAAATGGCCGCCTTGCCGTAGCCCTCGATCGCCTCGCCGGAACCAGCGATGGCAATGATCTCGCGGGTCAGGATCTCTCCCAGCACCGGTGCGCAGGCGCGGATTTCGGGCGAAAGGTCATCGGTGAAGCCGCGACCGGCCCAGGGATTGGTCAGCACCGCGGCGACGCCGATCAGGCGCAGCGGCCGGGGGGCGGCCTTGCCGCCTTCGATCAGCGTGTTCTCGGTATAGGTCACGATCTTGCGAATGGCAGGCTGCATGGAATCCTCGGGTCGGTGATGCCTTGGGGCCGTCCGATCCCCGTATCATCTTATGGTATACCATGCTATGGAGCGCCAAGTACCTTGTCAACCTGGCATGGAATCTGTTTTCGTGACAGCGCAGGAGACAAGACATGCCAGACGACACGCTTCGCATCGACCGCAGCGCCAAGACCTTGAGGACGCTGGCGCTGGAGCGCATGCGCGACGCGATCATGGATTTCCATTTCCAGCCTGGCGAAAGGCTGGTCGAACGGCCGCTTTGCGACCAGCTCGGCGTCAGCCGTTCCGTTGTGCGCGAGGTTCTGCGGCAGCTGGAGGCCGAGGGGCTCGTGCAGATGATCCCCGGACATGGGCCCGCGGTGGCGAGGCCCGACCTTGGCCGTACCGACGAGATCTATGAGCTCAGGGCTCTGCTTGAGGGTATTGCAGCGCGCGCCTGCGCCTTGTCGGCCACCGGCGAGCAACTGGCAACGCTCGAACGCGCGCTGGCGGATCTGTTCGACGCATGGGCGTCGGGGACACCGCCGGCGGTGATGCGGGCGACAACGAAATTCTACGAGGCGCTGTTCGAGGCCGCGGACAAGCGTGTCGCTTGGGAAATCGTCAGCGGGCTGAATGTCCGCATCAATCAGCTTCGTTCGATGACCATTGTCTCGACCAACCGGCGCGAAGCGGCGATCGCCGAGATGAACGAGATCATGGATGCGATCCGAGCACGCAAGCCGGAAGAGGCGGAAGCCGCGGCGCGGCGCCATGTCGAATCCGCCTGGCAGATCGCCCGCACGGCGCTGCGGCCACCGGCGTGAAGCCTATGCACCACTAGCCATGGCGGCTCGGAGCCAGGCCGTGATGGCATCGAAGTCGATCGGCTTTGTCGTGTCTACGTCGAAGAGCGGCCCACGCCGCAGCGGCTCGGCGCGCTTGGCGAGTTCGATCAGCTCGGGGATATAGGCGGCACCGGGATGGCCGGCGGGGCGCTGGTCGAGCCGGGCGCCATAGCGCTCGGCAAGCACTTCGCCGGGCGCGTGGCACCAGATCTCCACGGTCTGTTCGACGCCAGCCTTTCGCAGATGATCCTCGAGAACCTCACGCGGCTGGAAGCCGAACCAGGCGTCGACGATGAAGGTGGTACCGGCAGGGGCTTCACCGACGGCCGACCAGATGGCCTGGTAGCTGGCGCGGCCGAGCGTGCGGTTGAACAGGCGGTCGCCGCCGCCGAGCACTTCGAGGAACGGGTTCTTGATCGTGTCGAGCGCCAGCAACGGCCAGCCCATGCGGTCGGCGATGCCGCGCGAGACCGTGCTCTTGCCGCTGGCAGGGATGCCGTTGACGAGCACGGCGCGCCTGGCGTGGCTGGACTGCGTCAAGGGCGAAACCGGAACCGCCTGCGGCCCCGCCGCCAGCGCCTGCAGGCCAGCGCCGATCACGCCGGCGTCGTCGCCGAGCTGGGCGGGTTCGACGTGGCATTGGTACCAGGGCGCCAGCGCCGGCGCGCGGTCGAGGGCTGCATGTGCCGCCTGGCCAAGGCCGCCGCCAAGCAGCACCAGATCGGGAGCAAGCACGGCAACGGCGGTGTCGATAGCGGCACGCAAGGGTCTCGCCCAGGCGTCGAGAATGGCACGCGCGTGGACGTCGCCGGCCGCATCGCGGGCCAAGAGCTGATCGACAGAAATGTCGGCGCCGAGCCCGGCGCGCGCAATGTGGCGGCCAAGCGCCGTGCCCGAACTGGTGGTTTCGACGCAGCCGCGGCGGCCGCAGGCGCAAACCTCGCCATTGACGTCGACAGTGATGTGGCCGAGCTGTCCCGCCGTTGCCGAGCCGCGCAT
>NZ_JBFUGJ010000544.1:0-2727 GCF_056402975.1 Mesorhizobium sp. P3_A9
ACGGCATGCCGAGCGTGCGCATCAATTCCACCCCGCGACGGTGGCGGCCAGGATCGGTGTTGTGCTCGACAAGCGCGGTCGGCAGATGTTCCATCGAGGTGCCGCCCGAATGGATGTCGAAGACGACGTCATGACGCGGGAAGAGTTCGCTCTCCAGGAAATTCGCCAGCCGGCTTGTCGGCGTACCCGACGGGTCGCCGGGGAAAGCGCGGTTCAGATTACCGCCATCGAGCGGCGAGCAGCGTTTGGCGGCCATCACCGCCGGTATATTGGCCATCGGCAGGATGGTGATGCGGCCCCTGATCCGCTTCGGGTCGAGCCGGCGCACCAGCTTGGCCAGCGACAGCTCACCTTCATATTCGTCACCGTGATTGCCGGCCATCAGAAGCAGCGACGGGCCGTCGCCGTTGCGGACGAGGCAGATCGGAACCTTGACCTGGTAATAGGGCGAGCGGTCGATCGAGAACGGAATGCTGAGATGGCCCGACGTCTTGCCATCGCGGCCGAAGTCGAGCGTGTGGGCGAGGCCGGTATGCATGGCTCAGACCGCCGCCACCGCGGTGACTTCGATGCGCAGATCAGGATCCGCAAGGCGCGCTTCGACGCAGGCGCGGGCCGGCAGGCGCTCGGGGTCGACCCAGGCGTCGTAGATGCTGTTCATGGCATCGAAATCGCCGATCTGCGGCAGGAAGATGTTGACGGCCACCAGTTTCGACTTGCTGGTGCCAGCCTCGGCGAGAAGCGCGTCGATCTTGGCCAGCACGTCGCTGGTCTGGGCTTCGATGCCGGCCTTGCGGTTGTCGGGCACTTGGCCGGCTATGTGCACGAGACCGCCATAGACGACCGCCTGCGACATGCGGGAGCCGGACTGGAAATACTTGATCATATCGCATCCTTTCAGTTCGTTTTGCGGGGCCGCCGCGGATCCGGTCAGCCGAAATAGGTTGGGAAGGCATGGCGGACATGCCCGGCCTCGTCGACGCCGAAGATGACGCGGTAGCGGTCGAGGCAGGTGCAGGGGTGCGAGATGCCGAACTCGACGACATCGCCGACGGCGAGCTCGCTGTCCGGCTCCAGCGCCAGGAAGGCGTGCTGATCGTTCAGCTTGACGACTTTGGCGTTCACCAGCGCGCCAGCCTGCAACTTGCCGGCGCGATAGACCGCGAGCGGTATGGCAAATCCCTGGTCGAACGACACATCGCGCATGCCCATGYCGCAAATCGCCAGGCCCGGTTCCGGCCGCGACAGCACTTCGGCCCACAGCCGCAGCGCCGGGCGAAACGATTGCCGGGCGGATGCCTTCTCGCCGCCGATCGCAAACCCCTGGCGCGCGTCAAGCACACCGAGCGAGCGGTCATAGGTTCCGTGGTCGTGGAAGAAGATGGCGCCGCTGCGCAGCACCAGCGTCGCATTGCCGTCGCGCGAGACGACAGGCAACAGCGCGGCGACAACCCTGTCGAAGAAGATCGAGCCCCCAGCCGTCACGATCAGTGGCACTTCGCCGCCAAGACGGGCGCGCAGCCGCAGGAACATGTCGGACGTCCTTGCCAGCAGCTCGGCGATCGCCGCGTCGGTGCGGCCGGCATCCGGTTGCGCGGCGGCACCTTCATAGGTCGCGACGCCGGCGATCAGCAGGCGACCGCCGCTCGCCATCACCGCATCGGCGATCGCCTCGGCCTCGGTCGTGGTGCGCGCACCTGCCCTGCCCGCGCCCAGTTCGACCAGCACGCGCAAGGGCGCGAGCGATGCATTGGCACGCCAGGCCCCGGCCAGCGCATTGACGACGTCGACCGAGTCCACGAAGACGAGAATCTCGGCATCCGGCCAGGCGCCTGCGAGCGTTGCCAGGCGGCTTGCGCCGCCGCTGCCGCCAACCTCGTTGGCAATGATCAGCCGGGAAAGGCCGGCCTTGAGCATCACCGTCGCCTGGCGGATATCGGCGACCGTCGTGCCCCAGGCACCGGCCTCGACCAGCGAGCGGGCCAGATCGGGTGCCATCGGCGTCTTGGCATGCGGCGCAACCGCAACACCCTGTTCGCTGATATAGCGCAGGAACAGGTCGCGATTGGCGGCGAAGGCCGCTTCGTCGAGGGTGAGCACAGGTAGAGCCATGCGGCCATCGGCAGGATGCCAGCCTTGCCGCCCGACAAGGCTGCTGTCCAGCCCCGCCGTGCCGGGCGGCACGCCGCGAATGCGGTCGTCGAGAACAAAATTTTCGCGCACGCCAAGCGGCGGGACTGGTGAGTTTTGCGTCATCCGATGCTAACCCTTTCGCGGTCGCGAAACGACACCTGGACCGACTCCCGATCCTGGTCATGCCATGAGAAAATTCCGTGCCGAAACCCTATACCGGACCGATCGTCGACGCCCACCATCATCTCTGGGATCTCGGCCTTGGCCGGCACCCGTGGTTGGCGGCGACCGCCGGCGAACGCGGTGGCCTGGGCGAACTCGGACCGTTGCGCCGCAACTATCTTCCGCACGATTATTCCCGCGACGCCGCCAGTCACGATGTCGTTGCCACGGTCCACGTCGAAGCCGGCTGGGCGAGCGATGATTGTGTCGGCGAGACACGCTGGCTGGAAACGCTCGACAAGTCGCAAGGCGTGGCGGCCCGCTATGTCGTCCACGTGCCGCTGGCGAGCCCTGAGGCGCCGGCGCTGATCGAGGCGCAGGCCGCCTTCGATCGGGTYGTCGGCGTGCGCGACATATTGAGCTGGGATCCCG
>NZ_JBFUGJ010000545.1:0-2725 GCF_056402975.1 Mesorhizobium sp. P3_A9
CTGCGTTAGAGCAAAATTGCACACCGGCTTACAGGCTGTGCGCAGCAAAGCCAAAGCCTTGCGATGTCGCCCCGCTTACGACAGGATTGCCGCAACTTGAGGTTAGCCTATGACGCCAGATACCTTGCGACCCGACCACCCGCCACTCGACACTCCGCCCGTGCAGTACCTGAACTTGGACCCGTCGTTTTATGTCCGCGATGATGTCTGGCAGCAGGAACGGAGCAGCATCTTCGCGCACACCTGGCAGTTCATGGGGCCTGTCGGCTCGGTCGCGACGTCCGGTCAATACCTTGCCATCGACATCGCCGGCACGCCGATCTTCGCCATCCGGGGCCGGGACGGGACCTTGCGCGTATTTAAGAACGTGTGCCGCCACCGGGGGGCGAAACTTCTGGCCGATGGCGCGGGCAAATGTGGGCTGATCGTTTGTCCCTATCACAAATGGTCCTACGCCGACACCGGACGGCTGGTGCAGGCCCCGTGGTATGGCAAGGATCCAGCAATCATCGCCGAGGACTGGCCGCTGGAGACGGTGCAGTTGTCCGAATGGCGCGGGCTGCTCTTCGCGGCACTCGACCCGAAGGAAAGTCTTCTGGATCAACTTGGCTCTCTGCCCGCCGAACTGGCGGACGAGCCGTTGGAGACCTATGCCGCCACCGATCAGGCCACTGTCAGCTTTGCGGCGAACTGGAAGATCTACACCGACAACTTCGTCGAGGGCTACCACATCCCTGGCACGCATCCGTCGTTCTACGCGGCCATCGACTTCGAAGCTTTCCAGACCACCGCTCATCCCGGTTATGTCCGGATGACCGCACCGCCAAAAGACGGCCTGTTCTATCGCGGCAAATGGCTTTGGATGTGGCCGAACTGGACGCTGTCGCTTTTCGATGGCGGCATGAACGTTAGCCGAATCAACCCGACCTCACCGCATCACACAGACCAGCACTACCATTTCTTCTTTGCCGACACCTCTGCTGAAGCATCCGAGAGCAGGGCGAAATCTGTGCAAGGCACCCTGGCCGTGGTACGCGAGGACTAYACCATCTGCGCCGATACGCATCGAAACTATGCCGCAGGGGCCTATAGCTCCGGCCCGCTCTCGGGGCGGCATGAGCGGGGAGTGCAGTATTTCCAGGAACGGGTCGCTGCGGCRCTGGCGCTGTGACCGCCCTGGCGTCCCTGTCCGCCGGAGAGTGCTCCGGCTCGGCGCCGGCACGAGAGCCCCTGGCCAGTCGAGGGTATAGGGCGGGCACGGTCAGACGAGTTACGAGCGTCGCGGCAATCGGAGCTCGCTCAATGCGGAGAGCAAATCGGCGAACGCGGCTTTGACGACCAAGTTTAGCGGCGTTCTTACCGGCGGGACCGCCGAGTAGTTCATATTCGTCGATATTGGCGAAGTCCTGCCGGACGCTTGTGCCAAAAAGGCAACAGAAAATAAGTTTCGTATCTCGCAAACGTGAGCAGGTTTGCTGATTACAGCCTGTTATTTTGTTTTTGATTTGGCGAGGGATTTAACATGAAGTCGATACTTCTGGCAGCTAGCATGGTTGCTGGGCTTGCGACCGGCGCCATGGCGGCGGACGCTGTGGCCGAGTTACCGGCAGCTTCATCATACAATTGGTCGGGAGCCTATATCGGCGTTCATGCTGGTGGCGGATGGGACCATGTTGATTTTGACTTCCTGCCCGCACCCGATCCTGCCAACCATAGCGGTAGCGGCGGTCTTGGCGGCTTGCAGGTTGGCTACAACCTCCAAACCGACAACATTGTTTACGGCGTGGAAGCCGACATCTCGGCAGCGGGCATCAACGGCTCCACGGCGTGCCCAAACGCGACTTTTACCTGCGGTTCCAAGGTAAGCATGCTCGGCTCCGTTCGCGGCAGACTCGGGCTGGCGATGGACAATCTGCTGATTTATGGCACCGGGGGATTGGGTTACGGGACCATCGATATCTATGACCGTAACGCTGGCGGCACCACGTTCGACACAAAGAAAACGAAAGCCGGTTGGACCGTGGGCTTGGGCGCTGAATACGCCTTTGACCAGCATTGGACAGCCAAGGCAGAATACAAGTATTTCGATTTGGGTTCGGATGACTACCTGACCGATAGCCCTGTCATCGCCAAAATACAGTTACATACCGCTGTCGTCGGTGTGAACTACAGATTCTGATCACCGCGATCCCAAACAAGCCGGCCACACTGAGGAAGCAGTGGCCGGCTTTTGTTCCGATCGAGACGTGCTTGGAGTGATCGACAGGGACGGACCGAAAGCTCCGGTCGCTCGGAATGTCCCAAAAAAGCCCGCGACTCTGAGGGAGAACAGCGGGCCAAGTCATGGAGTGCTGGGATCAACCAGCATGGCTCAACGAGCGGCGGAGGGGTTGGTTTCACCGCCTCTGTAGCCCCCAAAGCGCGTTCAGCCTTTGCCGCCGTTCAGCACCGTGTGAGCCCTGTCTCGTTTCGGGACAAAAAATACTGGCACCGGTTTTGCATTGTAGATATTGCCGGTGTTCCTCCCATCGGTCCTGATCGCGGGGATCAGGAAGTAAACCTTCGCCGGGATTGAGGGATTGGGGTTCCTCGCCCGGCGAGTTTTCTTTCAATGGCGAGGCGCGCCTCAATGCGGCAAGACGAAGCCCACTCGGATTTGGAGCATATTAGCATATCCTTGTATTCGGTTGAAGCAGGATCATGATGCAAGGGGGTTTTAAGGGGA
>NZ_JBFUGJ010000546.1:0-2705 GCF_056402975.1 Mesorhizobium sp. P3_A9
CACGTACGAAGGTTTTCGTAAATGCGTATGAGCGAAATCCGGAGGCAAGAGCGAAATGCTTGAGGTTGTTCGGACTGGCTTGCATGGCTTGTGGAGAGGATTTTTTAAAAAAATACGGCATCCATGGCCGGGGATTCATCCACGTTCACCATCTTACCCCCCTGAAGAAGATCGGCCGGGCTTATCAGGTAAATCCGGCTAAGGATTTGAGGCCGGTATGCGCCAATTGTCATGCCATGATCCACCGCCGAGAACCTATGCTTACAATCGAACAGCTAAGGGAATTGATTCAAACCGCGGCAGAAACTTGAGAGATCGAAATGGCAGTATTTCGAACTTTTTTTGATGGATGCTGATTCCCCGGGGCCGGTCATCGGCGGCGTCTTCGGCGTTCTCTGCGTCGTCATCGCCATGAACGGTTTTCGCGTCGTGCGCCGCACGCCGCTGACCGAGCGGAACATGCTGGTGATCGGCTTGCCGATCCTGATGGCGCTGTTTGCCACGTTGGCGCCGCCGGACTTCGTCAAGACGCTGCCGGATATCGCGCAGTACATCCTGGGCTCATCCATCGCCTTCGGCGCCGTCTGGGCCATCGTGCTGCACCAGATCCTGCCGAACGCCCGGTAGGCGCGCCACGGACATGAGCCGACCACCAGATATCAGGCCCAAAGTTTCGCCTATAAAGCTGATAATATTTGATTGTGACGGCGTCCTTGTAAACAGCGAGGAGATATATCAGGCAACCGAGCTTGAATATCTGGCGGCGGCGGGCATCACGTTCGAACCGAGCGCCTATACACAAGCCTTCATGGGATTATCTCCCGCTATGTGGCAGGCGAAGCTCGAAGCAATCGGCCAAGAGCGAGCCAAGCCGCTCTCTCCGCGCTTTTTTGAACAGCTTGCCGGCTACACCAACGAACGCTTGCGGACGGATCTGGCGGCCTTACCCGATGCATGGAATGTGATTAGCCGGCTCCCGACATCGAGATGTGTCGCGTCAAGCACGCCGCTCGCCCGATTGCGTTGGAAACTCGAACACACAGGCCTTGTCGACCTTTTCGATCCTCATATTTTTTTATCGGACATGGTCGTCAACGGAAAGCCGGAACCAGACCTGTTCTTGCACGCGGCGGGTACGATGGGTGTTCATCCAGAGGAGTGCATCGTGGTCGAGGACAGCGTGAACGGCGTCCTGGCGGGCAAGGCAGCGGGCATGCGCGTGATCGGATTTACCGCTGGCAATCATTGTAACGGCACTCATGGCGACGCTCTTTTGCGACATGGCGCGGATGCCCTCGTCAGCGCATACGAGGATTTGGAGGTCACTCTCGCCAGTCTCTAGATTCGATCCGTTGACGCGGCTTTCGAGCCCAGGGCGTTGCTCCCCGCCCGCTGCCGGGGCTTGTCTTGATTTTGTCATGCCACAGGTCTAAGCGGCAGGCACACGCTCGGCGCACGCGACGAAGCGCTGCGCAATCCAACACCAGCGTCAATCTGAGCAAACCTTATCTGGCAGGGGAGATCTGGCGATGATCAAGGCATTTGTCGTGGACAATGATCGCCTGCGCGTCGTCGACGATCTGCTGGCGGATGGCGACAGGGTCGTCTGGGCCGACCTGATCAGTCCGACCAAGGAGGAAGAAGCAACCATCGAAAGCTGGCTCGGCGTCGCCATCCCGACCCGCGAGGAGATGGAAGAGATCGAGATTTCGAGCCGTCTCTACATCGAGGATGGCGCCTATTTCATGACCGCCACTTTGCCGGCGCAGACCGAGGTCGATGATCCCCTGATGTCGCCGGTCACCTTCGCGCTTGCCGGCAAAAGACTGATCACCATTCGCTATCATGAACCCAAGGCGTTCAAGACCTTCCCGCTGCGTGCCGAGAAGGTGGCGACCGGCTGCACCAGCGGCGACACCATCCTGATCGGCCTGCTTGAAGCGATCGTCGACCGTCTCGCCGACATCCTCGAGCGTGCCGGCCGCGACATCGAGGCGATTTCACGCGACATTTTCGAGGCACGCTCGACCAAGGTATCGAAGCGCAACCGCGACTTCCAGGAGCTGCTCAAAGCCATCGGCCGCAAGGAGGACATCACCTCGTCCGTCCGCGACAGCCTGATTTCGCTGCAGCGCCTGGCCGGCTTCCTCGCCCATGTCGCCACCCAGACCAAGATGAGCAAAGATGTCCGCGCCCGCATCAAGACCTTGTCGCGCGACGTGCTGTCGCTCGCCGACCACGCCACCTTCCTGTCGCAGAAGATCTCCTTCCTGCTCGACGCCACGCTCGGCATGATCTCGATCGAGCAGAACGCCATCATCAAGATCTTCTCGGTCGCCGCCGTCATCTTCCTGCCGCCAACCCTGGTCGCCTCGATCTACGGCATGAATTTCGACATCATTCCCGAGCTGAAATGGCAGCTCGGCTATCCCTTCGCCATTGGCCTGATGATCCTGTCGGCGATTCTGCCCTTCTGGTATTTCCGCCGCCGCGGCTGGCTCTGATCGCTGCCGCTGGTGCCGGTTGCCTCAGGCTGGCTCACCAGAAAGGACTTGACCAAATCGCGCGCGGCCTGCATCCGGGTTCGCCGATCCACGTGGATCGCGCGTTCTGCAGGGATGCCAGACCATGAGCGCAAAAACATGGGCCTATGAGGATTTCGTCGAGGGCGGCTCGTTCGACCTTGGTACGAAGCAGGTGAGTGC
>NZ_JBFUGJ010000547.1:0-2702 GCF_056402975.1 Mesorhizobium sp. P3_A9
CAAACGACAGCGGACAAAAGCAAGGCTACCGCAAAATCCGTGGCGGGCGCCCTGATGTCAGAACCGCGCTGTTCATGCCAGCCCTGCGCGCCGCAGCTGGAAGGGGCGAATTCGCACCCTTCTACAAACGCCTCGTCACAAACGGAAAAAAGCCAATGGTGGCAATCGCTGCCGTCATGCGAAAGATCATCGTTACCCTAAATGCAAGACTAAGGGACGCCGCCATTTCTCAGAGTTGATGACGAAGCGTGGGGCGCCTCTAAATGTGGATCGGCTTGAAGAAGGTGGCCAGCGCCGCTTCCTTCACCGCTTCCGACATTGTCGGATGCGCGTGGGTGGTGCGGGCAAGGTCTTCCGACGAGCCGCCGAACTCCATCAGCACCGCCGCCTCGTGGATCATCTCGCCGGCGCCGAAGCCGACAATGTGGACGCCGAGCACGCGGTCGCTGACCTTGTCGGCGAGGATCTTCACGAAACCGTCCGTGTGCAGCATGGCACGCGCCCGGCCATTGGCGGTGAACGGGAATTTACCGACCTTGTAGTCGATGCCGGCCTTCTTCAGCTCTTCCTCGGTCTTGCCGACCGAGGCAATTTCCGGGCTGGTGTAGACGACGCTCGGGATCACCTCGTAATTCACATGGCCGGCCTGGCCGGCGATGGTTTCGGCCACCGCGACACCCTCGTCCTCGGCCTTGTGCGCCAGCATCGGCCCGGCGATGACATCGCCAATCGCGTAGATGCCGGGCAAATTGGTCTTGAGATGAGCGTCGGTCTTGACCCGGCCGCGCTCGTCGACCTCGACGCCGGCTTCCTTGAGGCCGAGCGTGTCGGAAAAGGCGCGGCGGCCGGTGGCGATCAGCACGACATCGGCGGCGATGGTTTCAGCCGCGCCGCCTTTCACCGGCTCGAAGGTGACGCTGGCGCCCTTCTTGGCCTTGGCGACGCCTGTGACCTTGGCGCCGAGCTTGAACTCGAAGCCCTGCTTGGACAGCAGGCGCTGGAACTGCTTGGACACCTCGCCGTCCATGCCGCCCAAAATGGTGTCGAGGAACTCGACCACGGTGACCTTGGCGCCGAGCCGCGCCCAGACCGAGCCGAGTTCGAGCCCGATGACGCCACCGCCGACCACCACCAGATGGCCGGGAACCTTGTCCAGCGACAGCGCGCCGGTCGACGACACGATGACCTTCTCGTCGATATCGACCTTGACGCCGGGAATGCCGGCGACATCCGAGCCGGTGGCGATGACGATGTTCTTGGTCTCGATCTCCTCGACCTTGCCGTCCTCGGAGGTGACCGACACCTTGCCGGCCGCGACCACCTTGCCGGTCCCGCGAAAACTATCGATCTTGTTCTTCTTGAACAGGAAGGCGACGCCGTTGACGTTGGACGACACCGTCGCATCCTTATGCGCCATCATCTTCTTGAGGTTCAGCTTCGGTGCGGGTATCTCGACGCCCAGCGTATCGAAGGAATGGCCGGCCTCGGCGAACATTTCGGAGGCGTAAAGCAGTGCCTTGGACGGGATGCAGCCGATGTTGAGGCAGGTGCCGCCGAAGGTCGCGTTCTTCTCGACCACCGCGACCTTCAGCCCAAGCTGTGCCGCCTTGATGGCGCAGACATAGCCGCCGGGTCCCGATCCGATGATAACGACGTCATAAGCCATGTTTCTTTCCCTTTGCTTGGCGCTTAACGGCCGCCGCTGACATTCAGGATCGCGCCCGTCGTATAGGACGCGGCGTCGGATAGAAGATAGAGAACCGCAGCCGCGACTTCATCCGCGGTGCCGGCTCTTTTCATCGGCAGCGTGTCCTGGATCAACGCCACCCGGTCCGGCTGTCCGCCGGAGGCGTGGATATCGGTGTCGATGATGCCCGGCCGCACCGCGTTGACGCGGATGCCTTCCAGCGCCACCTCGCGGGCAAGCCCGATGGTGAACGTGTCGATGGCGCCCTTGGAGGCGGCATAGTCGACATAATTGTCCGGCGCGCCCAGCACCGCCGCCGCCGACGAGATGTTGACGATAGAGCCGCCCTTGCCGCCATGGCGCGTCGACATGCGCTTGACCGCTTCTCGGGCGCAGAGAATGGAGCCGACGACATTGATGCGCATCATGCGCTCCAGCCTTGCCGCGCTCATCTCGTCGACACGCGCCTTGGCATCGACGATACCGGCATTGTTGACGAAAGCGTCGAGCCGGCCCCAAGTGCGGTCTACCGCCGCGAAGATAGCCAGGATATCGGCCTCGCTGCCGACATCGCCCTTGACCGCAAAAGCGTCACCGCCGGCGGCCTTGATGTCGCCGACCAGCGCGTCGGCGGCAGCCTGGTTCGAGGCATAGTTGATTGCCACGCGATAGCCGGCCTTCGCCCCGAGACGGCAGACGGCGGCGCCGATGCCGCGGCTGCCGCCGGTGACCAGCAGCACTCTTTGCGCTTCACTCATTCCTGGCACCCCTTCAGCGTAAAAACATCCGACGGCACTTTCGAAAATCCACTGCCGCCATAGGCCAGCGAGTGCCGCAATGACGGCCCGAGGTCGGGAAAGATCAGTGTCTTCGGAGCATCGACGCCTTGCGCCGGCAACAGCCCGATCGCGCCCTTGTCATCCGACGTATAGATCACACCGTTCCACAGCGTGCAGGCGGCAAGCTCGCCGCCAGTGATGTCGCCCTCGGGGCATTTATACATCAAGGAGCCGTT
>NZ_JBFUGJ010000548.1:0-2689 GCF_056402975.1 Mesorhizobium sp. P3_A9
CCGGTATGCAGCGATGGTCTTATCTTTCTGCACGTGCGCAAGCGCTTGTTCAACGATAGTATCTGGGTGGAGCGTAGTTTCTGCGGCCCAATCGCGGAAGCTGGATCGAAATCCGTGAACGGTTAATCCCGGTCGCATTCCTCGCAATTGCTCCAGCATGGCCATATTGCTCAAGGGTTGGTTGCGTTTGGCTCCAGGAAAAACATAGGGATTATCCTTGAAGCGGGGCAGCCCTTTCAACAACTCAACTGCGGCGCTGCTCAACGGAATGCGGTGCTCAATCTCGGCCTTCATTCGTGATGCTGGAATAATCCAGATGGAGTTGGCGATATCGAACTCATCCCAAGTTGCGAGCAAAGTTTCGCTAGTGCGAGTTGCGCATAGGATCGTCAGCACAAGCGCCTTGGCCGAATAATCTGTCTTGCTACGCAACGCCTGCATAAAGGCCGGCACTTCCGTAAAAGGCATTGCCGCATGATGGCCTTTGGATTGCTTGCCTTTCTTTCCTAGCCAGTGCTCCAGCCCATCTTCCCATTTGGCAGGGTTGGAATGGTCCTTCCACAGAGCTTTGATTTGCGTGTTCGCACTTCCAAGCGCCTTGGACTTCGCTGCGGCGATCACAGTTTCAATTCGCATCCGAACGCGTGAGGCTGTCTCCGGTACAGCGTCCCAGAGCGGCAAGCGTTTTCCGCGTCGGATGTGCGACTGCTGCAAAACCACCAACACGTCATCAACGCCGATCTCATGTGGCAGCTTACGTCCAATCTTCGGGTATACGTAGGTTTCGAGCGTGCTGGACCATTGGGCCGCGTGCTTGTCGTTGCGCCAATTAGCGGTATGCGTTGTGATGTAGTCGCGTGCCACGCTTTCAAACGTGTCGTCGCCAGTCGTCTTCGACGCCTTGGGCTTGGACGCTGTGAGCGGGTCAACGCCGGCTTTCAGTTGGTCGCGCTGTTCGATCGCAGCCATTTCCAATTCTTTGAATTGCCGGTCGCTGATAGGATCATTGTGCGGTGCAAGTGTCATCACGCGGCGACTGCCAGCGAAGGTGTATCGGAAAACCCAAGTGGCCTTTCCATTCTTCGCCAGGGCAAAGCACAGGCCGTTACCGTGGGACCACATGTTTGCCGTCCCGGATTTAATGCGCTCGCGTAGCTCGCGGTTGAGATTGTCGATTTTCGATGCCATTGCGGAGGCTCCTTTGGTTAGTGCGGTTGTCCGAACTAACCTTCTTGAAGCCTTCCGCAGATTTGTTGGCTAGGTATGGCTAACCGAAATGCAGCGAAATCAACAGGTTGGCTACTAGTGACTAGTCAGGACTAGGCACACCATCGGCCACTCCCTCCGCCACGGGTCTCATGCGGGTGTTGAACTTAGCGGATCAGGCCGAACGCTCTCCGCTGCCCTTACCTGTACAACTGCGCCTCGTTGCGGAATGCCTTGTCGACAAGGGTATTGTTGGCAAATGCCCCATCGACGTCAGCTATCTCCAAACTGATAGGCTTCTCGCCGGCCGAAGTGTCATCGGGATCCTTCGTGTTGTCCTGCTTTTGGACGGGGGTGTTGATGAACACGCTGACATACCCATCCGGTTTCAATTGGACGTGCCCATTGATCTTGTCTTGGTTCGCTATGCAGTTGACGATCGCCATATTGAGCAGCCGACGATCAGGATCGGCTGTCGTGGCGTCTCCTTTGTAGCAAGATGGCGTGCCGGTTTCTTTCGTCGGAGCCTGCGATTTGTCGCCGACCAACCCTTGGGAAATCTCGTATTTGTATACGTCATACCTAGACGCCGGCGCTGTCTTGGTGCCGGTCGGGTTGGTGGCGCTCGGGACATTCGGGTAAGCCCCACCGTGGTTGGCCTGCCAGTAACTTGTCCAAAATCCTTGCGAGCCAATCGCGTCGGACATTCCTTTTGAGTCGACGTAGTTGACTCCGGGCGGCAGAGGCAGCGCGGTTCCATCGGTTACGGGATCGTATTTGCTGCAGCCGGTCTTCTGCCCTTTTCGAACGTTGCTTGCGGGCCGGTAATTGAAGTCCCTGTTGTCGTTGTTCAGGGAGCCACTATAGAGATCGAACCGGACATTGAGGCCGGTATTGACCTGGCCAAGGGTGACACCGGTCTTCGTCGTCAGCGCGTTGCGGTTGTAGCAGGTGCCAGAGTTTCCGATCGCGATTGCATCGCGCAGCGAACTCAGATTGTTGTCGATCAACCCAAAATTGCCGGGGCCCGGGTTGGAATCGACCTTTAATATCCGGAACTCCCGGCCGTAGGTGTCTCCCGAGGCAAAGGACTGCTGGATCGTCTTGCTGGTCAGCGGGTCAGTCGTCTCGAACGGGTTGCACATGAATAGCGGGACGGTTTCGCATATCGACTGAACGAAACCGGCCACCGCCTGGGGCCGGATGTCCATTGTGTCGGTGCTGCCGAGGAGGCTTGCCGGAAAGATGGTTGCGAATGCCCCAGCGCCCTTCGCCACGCCGGACGCGTTTATAGTCACTTCGGCCAAAGACACCGCTTTGGGATCGGTGCTGGCCCAGTTTACGCTGTTGGCATCGACGCCTGCTGCGGTCAATGTCGTCTCGTCGCTGGCCGGTATTCCGGTCAAATACGTGACGGTTACGTCTGCTAGAACGAGTGTATGACCGGCCACGTCCGAATACAGGGTCTGGTTGGCAATAAGGG
>NZ_JBFUGJ010000549.1:0-2687 GCF_056402975.1 Mesorhizobium sp. P3_A9
CCAGGCCCTGATCAGACTCGTCTTGAAATCGAAAATCTTTTGGCAAAGCAGTATAATGTCGATGAGCGTAAGAACAGAAGAGAGGAGATAGAGCGCCAAGATACGCTCGATCTTTCAGATTTCACCAGGCCTTTGTATATTGAGAATGTCGCCGGGTTTGAGGCGACAGAATCTCTTTTCTCCACCATTCTTCAGATTTGCGAGTATGTCGGACTGCAGTACAAGGACATGTATGGCCGCACCAGGCCGAGCATGATCGATCCGACTTTGCGGCCCATGCTGCCGGTACCGCCGCATCTTTCCTATCCATCCAATCATGCCTTCCAGTGTACTTCGCTGGCGCTGGTGTTCGAGCGCTTCTTTCCGCAGCATCCGGCGACCGAGGAATTGCACCGCATCGCCGCGCGGGTCGCGGAGAATCGTGAATGGGCAGGCCTTCACTATGAGAGCGACACCGCCGGCGGGAGGCTTCTGGCGGAAAGGTTTCTGCCTTTCCTTGTGGATGCCTGCAGCGAGTTGATGCGCGAAGCGCAGTCTGAATGGAATTGAGGGGGATACTCAAATGACACAAACTAGGGCGCCCGTACGTGCCTATCGGGCTTTTTGGCACTTGCATGCCATAGGGGTTCTTTCGGTTGATCCGAAGAACCCTTCGGGAAACTACACGAGCGCAATCTGGGAGCAGTTGGAGGGCTCTCCGGCAGCCAAGGTGGCGCTGATCGACACGGGTGTCGACACAGCCCATGTCTATCTGAAGGACAGAATAGTTATAGATGAGGTGCTGGATCTCACCGGCATGCCGATCAAGGTCGTGGAAAAAAAGGCAGCCCGACTGGCATCGGGGCCGTTCAGCGAGTTCCCCACAAAACTGGACGAGTTGGGTGTGTCGCTTGATGATGCCGATATGGCCCAGTTGAAGAGCTTTCTCGATGACAACAAGGACTGCGCCCCCTTTGATTCAGGTGCGCCAAAAACGGCGAATCTGAACTTCTCGTCGCACGGGACATCGTGCGCCGGGCTGGTGGTGGGACGAACGCCAGTTCCCGAAAAGAGCGGACAGCCAGCACCGGCGCCGACTGCTTATTTTGGTGTCGATCCATTCAGCAAGCTGATTTCGGTGACAACGTCTTTCGCACCGCGGCCGGAGCCGTTGATTCTTGCTTTTCTGTTCGCATGGGTGAAGGGGGCGGATGCCATCCTGTTCCCACGGGGATTGCCGGACGATCTGCTCGACAAGAGTGCGAACTGCGCGCCAGGCTGGCGTATTCTTCGCGAAGTCATCCTCGCGGTGTCGCGGAAGATCCCCATCATTTGTGCGGCCGGCAATGATGCAGAAAGCCGGCTGATCGCGCCCGCCGCACTGGCTGGCGCCGCGTGGAGTCCGAATGGCGTGATTGCCGTCGGGGCGATGAACTTCCGCGGCATTCGGTCATCGTACAGCTCATACGACGAAGATCTGACGGTCTGTGCGCCGAGCGATGACGGCGAAATATTTGACGTCGACCAGTACCGCCTCGACCAGACCGACCGGACCTATCCGGACTATCCCTACGTCGCAACGCTCAAACAAAACGGCTTTCACGAACAGCCCGAGACGGTCAGTGGCGATGAGGTCTCTCACAATGATCCTGAATTTGATCTCAAATCCAATCTCTTCGCCGAACAAACGATCATGGCCATCGACATTCCAGGCCCGTTCGGCTTCGAAGGCAGCGGAAGCAACTTAGGCTACAAGGATCTCTCCAATACGCAGTTCTCGGGCGATTTCACTGAGTTTGGTGGTACATCCGCGGCATCCGCGATCGTGGCAGGGGCGGCCGCTCTGATACAGCGCAAGATGAAGAAAATGCATCCAAAGGACCAGAACGCCCGGCTGAACGGCCTGGAGGTCAAGGCCCTTTTGAAATCCACAGCGCGGACAATGAAGCTTCCGCATCTCGATTTGGAACATCTGCCATCTCCCGCAACCGGCAATCTGATAGCGGATCACATCAACGGAAGGTCCTTGACACGCCAGCAGGCATTTGGTGCCGGATTGGTGGATGTGGATGCCGCGGTGAAAGCGGTCAAATAAAGGATTGGCGTTTTCGCAGCTTTTGCTGATGCTCGCGAGAAATGTCCGACTTGGCAATAGAGAAAGGGCCCGGAGCGAACGCTCCGGGCCCTTTCTTCCAGTCCGCTGGGAGGATGCGCGACCGACTAACCTTGCTTCTCGACTTCTGGCTTCGACCGCTCGAATTTGGACAGAGCCGAGAGCCCGCCATAGGTCACGATAAGTTGCACGAGCATCTCGTAGATCTTGGGATCGATCGTCAGCATCGATGTCTGATGCAGGACTGTCAGCGCGGCGTAGGCTGCGCCGGCGATCAGCGTTTTCTTTCCAACCAGGTATTTACCGCCCAAGGCGACGTCGATGGCAGTCATGGCAGGTTCTTCCTTCGTGACAGGGGTTTGGTTCGAGGCAGGAATGGTTGTGGCAATGCCGGCGGCGTCAGGCGCGAGTTTGGCAACCATGCCAAGCGCCGCGACAGGAACGCTCTCGCCGCCGGCCGCCGCGTTCGCCGCGGCGGTGATATCGTTCAGCCGGTTCATCCAGCCTTTTCCTAAGACCGGCAAGATCGACAAGCTGCGATAAAACTCCTCATAGATGGCCGAGAAATCGCTGACGAGACGGACTTGCCCGGCGG
>NZ_JBFUGJ010000550.1:0-2667 GCF_056402975.1 Mesorhizobium sp. P3_A9
ATCTGAAGGCTGATCCGAAGCCCTGAGCGCGCAGCACGGCACCCGCTTCACCTGATTTGTTTGCCTGCAACCGGTTCAATTCCCTGCTGAATTCAGCATATCAGCGCTGGCGGCGGCCGATTGCTTTGGCGGCATGAAAGTTCAATGACAGTTGAACTAGACCAGGCCGGCTGGCTAATCACGTCATGACCCCACCTTCATTGTCTTTCAAGGCCTTGGCGGATTCTTTTGTTTTCACACCGCCTCTATCTTCACGTCTTTCAATCCCCGGATGCCCCACATATATTCGCCGCTGTTCGCAACCAGCGACCGGAAGCCGAAGCGGGAGGCCCCTATGGCGACATTGCAGAATTTCGATGCCGAAATTGCCAAGACCAAGCAGGTCGTCCAGGACATGCGCACCAAGATCGAGCAGTCCGGCACCGTGCTTGATACGCTSGCCACMGCSGACAAGAAGATCGGCGACGCCAATTTCGACATCGARAAYGCCCGCATCGAGGATGTGCTGAAGCAGCAGAAGGTGATGGAAGGCAACATCGCCGACCTGATCATCGGCCTTGAGGACGCCACCAACGTCTTCGGCGCCGAATTCGAGAGCATGAAGAACTATTCCGGCTGGGAAAATTTCGTCGGCATCTTCTCCAGCCAGCGCAAGCAACGCCTGCGCACCGACCGTGTCCGCAACATGTCGCTGGCCGGCAATCTGCAGGAATTGTTGGCCAAGTCTGACACCATCGTCGGCATCCTGAAGGCGCAGAAAGAGGTGCTCGACCAGCGCTACAAGACCTCAGAGGCTAGCCTGTCGCAGGTCATCGAGCGCCGCAAGACCACCATGACCAACCTCGAAGCCGTGCAGAAGCGCATCGAGGAACTCAACCCGATGCTGCTCGACATCGAAAACAAGATCGCTGCCTCGACCAACCAGAAGGACCGCACGCAGCTCGAAGGCGAACGCTCGGTGCTGGCGACCGAATACAACGAAAAGCAGGCCAAGGAGCAGGAATTGCTGGCCGAAAGCCAGACGCTGGAGCGCTACACCTCGATGTTCCAGACCTTCGTCGATTCGCTCAACAACCAGATCGCCGCGCAGGCGACGCTGATCAACAAGCTGACCATCGATACCGAGCAGCGCATCGTGCTCTACAAGGCGTTGGAAGATTCGCTGAAGACCGCSGCCCAGCAGGACGTCGCCCACAAGATCAACACGCTGGGCAGCCAGGTCGACAACACSGCSGAAGARACCATGGCCGGCATCGGTGCGGCTTCGCAGAAGCATATTGGCGACCTGCTCGAAATGCACGAGAAGAACATGGTTGCCAGCGCCGATATCCAGCGCCGCAAGAAGCTCGCCGACGATGCCTTCGCGCGCCGCTTCGACGAGGTGCTGAAGAAGCACAATTCGGCCAACTACGTGCAGTCATAATTGCCGCGCGCACCGGTGCGACAATCCCAGGGCTGACAGCATGACCCCCGAAAACGACGCGGCGGCGCGGTATTTCTCGGCAATAACGGCCGCGCTCAGCGGCCTTGAAGTGTTCATGCGCGACGACCGCTCGCCGCTCTACCGGCACGGCATCGTCGCCAAGATCGTTGCCGAATACATCGCCCGGCTCGACAAGTCCTTCTCTTGCTGGCGCAACCGGCTGGGCTTCATGGACACGTTCCGCATTTCGCGCGCCGAAAGCGGTTTTCCTGTCTTCCAGAACCTGCTCGAGCTGGAAAACGATCGCCGCCAGGCAGACAGCCGGCTCGCCAACATCCCGCTGGCCGGCGAGTTGCGCGAGGAGATGGCCGACTTCATCCTGCGCCACAAGGAATTCCCCGAGGCGCTGCAGAAATCGATGGCCGAGCGGCTCTACCTCGAGGACGTCAAGAGCGAGCAGACTTTCGGGCCGTTCACGCTGGCGCAGACCGCCAAGGTCTCAGTCAACCCGAAGACGGCGCGGCCGTATTATCTCGTCCATTGGGCGACCTTCGACGGCAGCGCCAACCTGCCCCTGGTCTACATGGTGACGGTGGAGGATTCCTCSGAARGCATGATCCGCCAGCTCGTCGACAGCAACGGCAAGCTCAACGACAAGGTCGACATTCCGCTGCCSGTCGAYGGCYTGCTCAACCCCGAGCTYGCCCATCGYTTCGACGATTTCACCGAGAAGAACTCCGCCTACACGCTGTCGCCGGCGACCATCGCSGTCAAYCTCGACAAGGATTTCGAGCCGCTGCAYCCCAAGCARCTGCGCCGCGTCGTGCTYGGCCCTTTCTACTCGGCCGGCATTACCGACAACAATTCGACGGTGACCGAGGTGCTGGCCAAGGTACGCAAGCCTGAAAACGCCTGGCTTTTGACCTGGACCATCCAGGARGTCTATTCSAAGGGCGARAAGCCCGGCCGCAARGGSCTGTTCTCAAGCGAGAAGACGACGCAGGARTTCTTCATCAACACCGAYGATCTGGAAGCCGCGCGCCAGGGYGTSTCKAGCTACGARAACCACGCGCTGATCCCGCACGAGGCCTACCAGGCGCTCTACGCCGCCGGCGAAGCACAGAAGATTTTTGGCGGCTACAAGGTTCATATCCTGTCCAACGGACAGGTCATCTCAGACGTCTGACCGTCACACCACGGAGCACACTTCATGGACACCGGCCTGACCACCATCCCGGAAGCAG
>NZ_JBFUGJ010000551.1:0-2663 GCF_056402975.1 Mesorhizobium sp. P3_A9
CCGCAGGAAGCCGTATCCGCCCATCTTCAAGAGGATGCCTGCCAGGATCACCGAGCCCGCCGTCGGCGCCTCGACGTGCGCGTCGGGCAGCCAGGTGTGCACCGGCCACATCGGCATCTTCACCGCGAAGGAGGCGAAGAAGGCCAGCCATAGCCATGTCTGCATGTTGGCCGGGAATTGGTGGGTCAGCAGCGTCGGGATGTCGGTCGTGCCGGACTGGTAGAACATCGCCATGATGGCGAGCAGCATCAGCACCGAGCCGGCGAGCGTGTAGAGGAAGAACTTGAACGAGGCGTAGACACGACGCTTGCCGCCCCACACGCCGATGATGATGAACATCGGGATCAGGCCGGCTTCGAAGAAGACGTAGAACAGCACGATATCCAGCGCGCAGAACACGCCGATCATCAGCGTCTCGAGCAGCAGGAAGGCGATCATGTAGGCCTTGACGCGCTTCTCGATCGATTCCCACGACGCCAGGATGCACAGCGGCATCAGGAACGTCGTCAGGATGACGAACAGCATGGAAATGCCGTCGACACCCATATGATAGGAGATGCCGGAGTCGAGCCAGGCGAATTTCTCGACGAACTGGAAGCCGGCCTGCGAATTGTCGAAGCCTGTCCAGATGAACAGCGAGATGATGAAGGTGAACGTCGTCGTCAACAGCGCGATGGCGCGGATGTTGCGGCGCGCATTTTCGCTGTCATCCCTGATGAACAGAATCAGCAGCACACCAACCAGCGGCAGGAAGGTGACCAGCGAGAGGATTGGCCAGGCGGTCATCAGAGCATCATCCAGGTGACGAGTGCGGCAACGCCGATCAGCATGGCGAAGGCATAGTGGTAGAGGTAGCCGGTCTGCAGCTTGACGACGCGGTTGGTGACATCGACGACACGCGCCGAAATGCCATCCGGGCCAAGACCGTCGATGATGGTGCCGTCACCGGTCTTCCACAGGAAATGACCGAGGCGCTTGGCGGGCCGCACGAACAGGAAGTCGTAGAGTTCGTCGAAATACCACTTGTTGAGCAGGAAGGCGTAGAGCCCGCGATTCTGCTTGGCAAGGTTCACCGGCATTTCCGGCGAGCGGATGTAGAATTTCCAGGCCAGCGCGAAGCCGATCAGCATGGCGATGAAGGGCGACAGCTCGACCCACAGCGGCAGTTCATGGATCTCGTGCAGGATGTGGTTGTCCGGCAGCGTGAACAGCGACGCCTTCCAGAACGCTTCGTAGCCTTCGCCGATGAACGAGTTGTGGAAGATGATGCCGGCAAACAGCGCGCCGGCGGCCAGGATGAACAGCGGCACCAGCATCACCGGTGGCGATTCATGCACGTGGTGCATCACCTCATGGCTCGCCCGCGGCTTGCCGTGGAAGGTCATGAAGATCAGCCGCCAGGAATAGAAGGAGGTGAAGCAGGCAGCAATGACCAGCAGCACGAAGGCCAAGCCGGCAACCGAATTGTGGCTGGCAAAGGCGCTCTCGATGATGGCGTCCTTGGAGAAGAAGCCGGCGGTGCCGATGACGGTCACCGGAATGCCTACGCCGGTCAGCGCCAGCGTGCCGATCACCATCATCCAGTAGGTGGTCGGGATCAGCTTCCGCAGGCCGCCCATCTTGCGCATGTCCTGCTCGTCGGAGACGGCATGGATGACCGAGCCCGAGCCGAGGAACAGCAGCGCCTTGAAGAAGGCATGCGTGAACAGGTGGAAGATCGCCGCGCCATAGGCGCCGACGCCGAGCGCCACGAACATGTAGCCAAGCTGCGAGCAGGTCGAATAGGCGATGACGCGCTTGATGTCGTTCTGGACGAGACCAACGGTCGCCGCAAAGAAGGCGGTGAAAGCGCCGATGAAGGTAACCACCGTCAGCGCCGAATGCGACAGCTCGAACAGCGGCGACAGCCGTGCCAGCATGAACACGCCGGCCGTCACCATGGTGGCGGCATGAATGAGCGCCGAGACCGGCGTCGGGCCTTCCATGGCGTCCGGCAGCCAGGTGTGCAGCGGCACCTGCGCCGACTTACCCATGGCGCCCATGAACAAGAGCAGGCARACKAYGGTCATCGCCGACTGCTTGTCSAGCGCATGGCCGAGGAARGTCAGSACKGCCGCACCTTGCGGCGCGCCTTCAGCCGGAATGAACGTTGCCGCATTGGCGAAGATGGTGCCGAGATTGACCGAACCGAACAGCACGAACAGGCCGAAAATGCCGAGCGCGAAGCCGAAATCGCCGACGCGGTTGACGACGAAGGCCTTGATTGCCGCGGCATTGGCCGACGGCTTCTTGTACCAGAAGCCGATCAGCAGGTAGGACGCGAGACCCACCCCTTCCCAGCCGAAGAACATCTGCACCAGATTGTCGGCGGTCACCAGCATCAGCATGGCGAAGGTGAACAGCGACAGATAGGCGAAGAAGCGCGGCCGGTTCGGATCGTGGTGCATGTAGCCGATCGAATAGATGTGAACCAGCGCCGACACGGTGTTGACCACCACCAGCATCACCACCGTCAGCGTGTCGATGCGCAGCGCCCAGGACACGTCCAGTCCGCCGGACTGGATCCAGTGCAGCACCGGCACGACGAACACCTCGCCATGGCCGAAGCCGACGCTGAAGAAGGCAACCCACGACAGCACCGCCGAAATCACCAGGAAACCGGA
>NZ_JBFUGJ010000552.1:0-2644 GCF_056402975.1 Mesorhizobium sp. P3_A9
ATCTCGGGCTGAATGTCTCGGTGTCGTTCACCGGATCGCTGGCTTTCCCTTACCTCTATCCCTTCCCGCAGCGGCCGGCCGGACTGATCGAGGAGGCCTTTGGCGAACTCGGCAAACGCTGGAAGCCGATCCTCGATGTCTATGAGGACAATGGCGTCGATGTCGGCTACGAAATTCACCCCTCTGAGGACGTGTTCGACGGCGCCACCTTCGAGATGTTCCTCGACGCGGTCGGCGGCCACAAGCGCTGCAACATCAACTACGACCCCTCRCACTTCCTGCTGCAGCAGCTCGACTATCTCGAATTCATCGAYATCTATCACGAGCGSATTAAGGCMTTCCACGTCAAGGACGCCGAGTTCAATCCGACCGGGCGGCAAGGCGTCTATTCCGGCTATCAGAGCTGGACCAACCGTGCCGGCCGCTTCCGTTCGCTGGGCGACGGGCAGGTGGATTTCGGCGGCATCTTCTCCAAGCTGACGCAGTACAATTATGATTCCTGGGCAGTGCTGGAATGGGAGTGCTGCCTGAAGCATCCCGAAGACGGTGCTGCCGAAGGCGCGCCCTTCATCCAGCACCACATCATCCGCGTGACGGAAAGGGCGTTCGACGATTTTGCCAGCGGCACCACGGACAAGAAGCTGCTGCGCGCGATGATGGGAATTTAACGGAGAAGAAAATGGTTGGCGCATCGAAGTCGGAAACGGGAGGCGGCCCGATCCGCTATGGCATGGTCGGCGGCGGGCAAGGCGCCTTCATCGGGGCGGTGCACCGGATCGCGGCGCGCTTGGACAATGACTTCGTGCTGGTCGCCGGTGCACTGTCGGCGAATCCCGAGCGCGCCAAGGCYTCGGCWGCCGARCTCGGGCTYGATCCSGACCGCAGCTAYGSCTCCTAYGCCGAGATGGCCAAGGCMGAGGCCAAGCGYCCCGACGGCATCGARGCGGTGGCSATCGTCACGCCRAACAATGTSCAYGTGCCCGCGGCCAAGGCTTTCCTMGARGCCGGCATCCACGTGATCTGCGACAAGCCGCTGGCAACGACGCTGGCCGAGGCGAAGAAACTCGCCGCTGTGGTCGAGAAGACCGGCAAGGTGTTCGTGCTCACCCACAATTATACCGCCTATCCGATGATCCGGCAGGCACGCGARATGGTGGCCAAGGGCGTGCTCGGCGACATCCGCATCGTGCAGTCGGAATATCCGCAGGACTGGCTGACCGAGGACCTCGCCGCCACCGGCCAGAAGCAGGCCTCGTGGCGTGGCGATCCGAAACAGGCGGGTGCGGGCGGCGCGCTGGGCGACATCGGCACGCATGCCTATAATCTCGCTCGCTTCGTCTCGGGGCTGGAGCTTGACTCGTTGTCGGCCGATCTCGATGCCTTCGTGCCGGGTCGGCTGCTCGACGACAATGTCAACGTCATGCTGCGCTTCAAGCCCACCGGCAAGACGCATCCGGCCAAGGGTATGATCTGGGCGAGCCAGGTGGCGCCCGGCCACGAGAACGGGCTGAAGCTGCGCATCTATGGCTCGAAGGGCGGGCTTGAATGGGTGCAGGCCGATCCGAACTATCTCTGGTACACGCCGTTCGGCCAGCCCAAGCAATTGATCACCCGCAACGGCGCCGGCGCGCTGCCGGTGGCGGGCCGTGTCAGCCGTGTGCCGTCAGGCCACCCGGAGGGCTATCTCGAAGGTTTTGCCAACATCTACCAGGAAGCCGCGCGGGCGATCCGGGCTGCACGACGCAAGGGCGGCAAGCCGCCCAAGGATGTCGTCTTCCCGACCATCCAGGATGGCGTCGAAGGCATGGCCTTCATCGAGGCCTGCGTGAAGTCATCGAAGAAGAATGGGGCGTGGACGAAACTCTAAAACAAAAACGATCCGGGGGGATCAAACGGGGGGAGGGGCGTCGATGAAAATCGGCATGTGCATGTTTTTGTGGACGACGGCGGTGTCGAAGAAGCACGAGAAGCTGCTTCGTGACATCAAGGCGACTGGCTTCGATGGCGTCGAGATACCGATCTTCGCCGGTGTGCCGGACGACTACAAAAAGCTCGGTGACCTGCTCGACCGTATCGGGCTGGAGCGGACCGCGGTCTCGGCGATGGGCGATCCTTCAATGAACCTGATCTCGCCGGATACCGCGACCCGCAAGGCCGGTATCGCGTACATGAAATGGGCTGTTGATTGCGCTGATGCGCTTGGCGCCAGGACGCTCAGCGGGCCGCTGCACTCGACGCTCGGCGCCTTCTCCGGCAGCGGGCCGACACCCGCCGAGAAGAACCGTTCGGTCGCCTCGCAGCGCACTATCGGCGACCATGCCGGCAAGCGGGACGTCACCATCGGGCTGGAGGCGCTGAACCGCTTCGAATGTTATCTGATGAACACGATGGCGGACCTGTCGGAGCATATCGATGCCATCGGCAGGCCGCATATCAAGGCGATGTACGACACGTTCCACGCCAATATTGAGGAAGCCGACCCGATCGGCGCCTACACGAAGCACCGCAGGAATGTCGTGCACATCCACATATCGGAGAACGATCGCGGCGTACCGGGGCGCGGCAACATCCCGTGGAAAGAGACGTTCGCGGCGATCCGCAAGAGCGGCTATGACGACTGGCTGACGATCGAGTCGTTTGGGCG
>NZ_JBFUGJ010000553.1:0-2643 GCF_056402975.1 Mesorhizobium sp. P3_A9
GAACCACACAAGCTGCAGAGCCATTCTGGAGTGGGTCAAGACCGCAAGAGGAGAACTACTGCCGCGACAGAATTATCGATGGTATCCACCATCGGCTGGAACGTCGTGGGGTAAGGTCGCTTCCGGAATCTACGATGCCCCACAATACGAGGTGCGACGTGCTGTGTATCTCGGGCACCATGGACATACCCATCGAAGTTAAAGGGCAGTGGCATACTCAGGTCTGGACAGCCGCTTGTCAGCAGCTAGAAGACAACTATGTGCGCGAGTATCGCGCAGAGGGTCGCGGCATCTTTTTGGTCGTCTGGTTCGGCAGACTTGCTCACTATAATCCCCCAAGGCTTGCTGGTAAGGCGGTCCCAGAAAGCGCGGCCGATATGTTGCGGCTCCTGGCTGAACTGTCGCCGCGACCAATTGACGGGAGGACAAAACTGTTCGTGCTAGACGTGAGCCGCCCGGTGGCAAAGTCCGTGAAGGTGTATGTGGCAGACGAAAAGAAGTCAGCTAAGCGCCCAAAGGCGAAGAAAGTGCGAGGCCCCGTCGTCGGGGCGCCATCATGGCGGACAAGTACCTAGATTTCGTAGCACGAGCGCCAAGAATATTAACGCCTTGGTGGACCGTTCGGATCGTGCAAGCGATCTTCCGTGTGGCCGCAGCTGCTGCACCTTATGGTTCGCTCCTGCATCCCCGCCGGCCCGAGAAAGGGGTGCGCGTGAGAAGAAATTACTTTCATTCGTCCGGTATCGCATATCGGACATGCTTCGCCTGAGGTGAGCGACGCTATCTTTTCTTCCAGATCTTTGATCTTTTGATCTCGATCATGGATTGTTTCGCGAGCATCGGATAGTGCAATCTTAACATCTGCGAGCGTGCCGTAGAGGTCAGCCATCTGCGACTTCAGGGCGGCCACGTTGAAGCCTTTGTCAATCTCCCTAAGGTCTTTCACTATGCCCGTCGCTTGGGCAAGCAACGCCAATCCAGATGCGATATCCATTATCTCGCTCCCTTCAGGTGGGATCCATGCAACATCAGCGCCTGGCGTGAAGTGTCTGGGTAGCCATTAAGTTCTTGGCGGACCACACCGTCCCTTAAGCACCGCGATCTCGGCCTCATGATCACCTCCCGACATCGACGCCACCGGCACACCAATCAAGAACACTCCTAACGCATCTCCAGTCGCAGCCTTGTTCTGCTGGTTGGATATGACGGCGAGGCGCTCCCTATCAGCCTGTGTGCAGGGGCCGGAATTTGGAATTCCCGAAATCCTCTCCGGCGGTGTGGCGCAGCCTGCTAGGCCGGCCAACACCGATATTGTCAAAACAACGCGTTTCACTAGTCCCCCACTCTTTCAATAAATCCACCCGCCGGCACCATTACGTAGTGCATGAATTTGCACAAGTATTGGGCAGTGCGTTACACACGACTATTTTTGACAACAGGCGCTGGCCATTCGTCGCACTTGCGGTTTTATGCCAGTGGCGTTGAGGCTACCGAATGCGCAGCCGGCTCACTCGCCGCAAAGGTCGGCAGGGCTCTGTCAGCAACCTTAATTTCAACGCTCCTGCACCCACCCTCCCATTAACCATTCGTTAACCATTCCCTCGCTAGCGTTTACCTCTCAGTAAGGATTCGCCAGCCGTGACCTTTGCCGCTCCCCTCGAGGCCAAATCCATTCGCTTTCGTGCCCGCTCTTTCGTCGCTTTCACCTTGACCCCGGAAGCGCCCATGGCGGAGTGGCTGCAGGGGCTGGATCACTGGATCGGCAATTCGCCGGGCTATTTTGCCGGGCGGCCGGTGCTGCTGGATCTGAATGTGCTGAAGCCGCAGCCGAGCGAGATCGCGGCGCTGGTGGCGGAGCTTGGTACGCGCGGCATTCGCATCTATGCCATCGAGCTTGACGGGGCTGTGCTCGGCCCCGAACTGCCGCCTTTGCTGGTCGGCGCCAAGGAGGCGACGACGGATGGGCTGCTGCCTGGCCGCAAGGGTGGGCAAGAGGTTTCCGGCACATCGGAGGGCAAGACCGAGGGCAGGGCGCCGGACCACCGCATGGACGGCCGTGCGGACGCCGGCATCGCTGCGAAGGGCAAGGCTGGCGCAAGCAAGACCGGGGAAAGCGAGCCGCAGGTTTCGCACTACGATTCGGGCACGCTGATGATCAAGGCGCCGATCCGTTCCGGCCAGGCGATCATGCATGCGCATGGCGATGTCATCGTGCTGGGCTCGGTCGCGTCCGGTTCGGAGATCGTCGCCGCCGGTTCGATCCATGTCTACGGCACGCTGCGCGGGCGCGCTTCGGCAGGGGCGCTGGGCAACACCAGCGCACGCATCTTCTGCCGCCGCAACGAGGCCGAGCTTTTGTCGGTCGACGGCTGGTACATCACCGCCGAGGAGATGGAAGGGGTGTCGCGCGGCAAGCCGGTGCAGGCCTTCCTCGACGGCGACGGCCTGCGCGTCGAGACACTGAGCTGAAGCGGCTTGGGAGCTGAAGCGGCTGACTGAATAAGGCCGTCAGGGCGGCCGGGACAACAAAACGAACAACAACGGAGGCTTTTCAATGGGCAAGGTAGTGGTGGTCACTTCGGGCAAGGGGGGCGTCGGCAAGACCACCTCGACGGCTGCACTTGGAGCGGCCGTGGCCAAGAC
>NZ_JBFUGJ010000554.1:0-2636 GCF_056402975.1 Mesorhizobium sp. P3_A9
AACAACAACATGGGTCATGCCTGTAAATCTGTTTTCCGCTTACGCGGCGCGTGAACGTACGAAGTCCCCGGACTGTGTAGCGCCGAGGGCTGGCGGTCCGGACTCATCCGGACCGTCAGCCCTGCTTCGCGCTATATAGGGGTTCTCGGGCTTTTCGCCGACAGGCTCGTTTGCCGATCCTGACGGTGCGGTGTCGACAAGCCGGATTTTCGCACCCGGCCGGATCAGCCGGATGATCCGGCGCACCAGCGAAGGCCGGCTGGGATCGGGAACCGCGTGCGAAAAATCGACATCCGGCAGCATGCCGCGATGCGGGCGTCGGCGGACTTCGGCATGGACCGCCGACGAATAGGTGTCGCCGATCAGCAGCGCCCAGGTCGGCAGCCGGTGGATATGCAGGCTCCTCGAGCCAGGTATTCTGTAGGGATCGAACATCGGTCCGTCCTCCGCATGAAAATAGAGATGAAAAGGCGAAGCAACATCGTCCGCCGGCATTCGGCCGGAGGCACGGATTGCGTCTGTCCGCAACCGACGCTCGGCATCGGTCCGGACATGTTCAGTTCGGGCGTTCAGCCCTTTTGACTTTTTGAAAAACATCGCAGGATTCCTTCGACAGCCGAAAAATCGTTTCGGCGGGAATCGGTGCGCTCAAGTCTTAGAGAACTAGGAGAATTGTCGTACCGAAACCGCCGGCAGGCAGGTGAGCCCACGAGAGGGGCGCTGGATGTGCATGGTCATCATGAGTTTCCCCTCCATCGGTTCGGGTTGACAATGCTGGCCGTATACCCGACTTCGAAAAAAATGGCCACCCGCAGGTCCCGCAATTTCCAAAACCACGACCCCGCTGTTGCCGATCTGCCACTTATTAGAAGGACGCGGAAATGAACTGTCGTCTCCGCATCGCGCTCTACCAGCCGGACATCGCCGGCAATACCGGGACAATCCTGCGCTTCGCCGCTTGCCTCGGCCTTGGCGTCGATATCATCGAACCGGCCGGCTTTCCGCTCTCCGACAAAGCGCTCAAGCGCGCCGGCATGGACTACCTCGAAATGGCTGCCCTGACCCGGCACATTGACTGGAACGCCTTCGAGGACTGGCGCAAGAAAGACGGGCGCCGGCTGGTGCTTCTGTCGACCAAGGCGACGACCCCCTACACCAACTTCAGCTTCGCGGACGGCGACATCCTGCTGTTCGGCCGCGAATCCGCAGGCGTGCCGGATGCGGTCCATCAGGCGGCGAATGCGCGGCTGACCATCCCGATGCAGGGCAGCGCGCGCAGCATCAATGTCGCGCTCTCCGTCGCCATGGTGGCGGGCGAAGCTGTCCGGCAACTCGGATAGCGGTTCGCCGGCAACTCCGTTTTCCGTCATTCTCACCCAGGCGCACATCGCCCTCTCCTGTCATTTGCCCAATCAACGTTTCTTCGCTACAAGCTCAACTTAACTTGAGGTCAAGCGGAAAATSKGAAATGGCTCCRGTAACGGAATTGACGGTYGGCCAGGTGGCTGTGCGCAGCGGCGTCGCGGTGTCGGCGCTGCATTTCTATGAGGCGCGCGGGCTGATCCGCAGCCACCGCACGTCRGGCAACCAGCGCCGCTATGGCCGCGACGTGCTGMGGCGGGTGGCRATCATCMRGGTCGCTCAGGAGGTCGGCATCTCGCTGGCCGAGATCGGCGACGCACTTGAATCACTGCCCGAGGGCCGCACGCCGACGCGCGACGACTGGAACCTTTTGTCGACCGCCTGGCGCGACGGGCTCGACCACAAGATCGCCCAGTTGAAGAARCTGCGCGACGGGCTSACCGACTGCATCGGCTGYGGCTGCATGTCGATCGACAAATGCCCGCTCAGGAACAAGGGCGACCGGCTGGCCAGGGAAGGCACCGGCGCGAGAAGGCTGGTGGCACGCTGAGCCTTCCCCGGAGAGCCAGGATAAATTCAGGAGGCGAAGCTGCGAACCAGCGCGACCAGGGCCGCCTGATTGTGGACCTCGGTCTTTTCGAACGCGCTTTTGAGGTTGTGGCGCACCGTCCCGGGCCTGATCGTCAAATGGACGGCTATGGCATTGACGCTCATGCCACCCGCCAGCAGGCAGACGATCTCGCATTCGCGCCGCGTCAGGCCGAATGTTTCGATCAAGGCGACCTGATCGAATTGCAGGGACGCGTCCGGTTCCTTGATGAAGATGACGACGCGTGGCGCCCGCAATCCCGGTTCCGCGATGCCGAGCCGCCATGCCGGCATGATATCGAGCAGCAGCGGCAAGCGATGGTCACGGCGCGGCAGATGCAGCCTTTGTCCGCAATCCGCCGGGGAGACCGCCGCCAGGGCGACAGCCCTGCGCAATTGCTCGGTGAGCGCCGGCGTCACAGCCTGCAACTGGCCCGCGACCTGCACGAGCCCGTCGCCTTGGCGGAGAATTCCCGTAGCGCGCGCGTTGACGATCAACGAACGGCCCGTCGCGTCAAGCACGATCGCCGCCTCGCCCAATCGTTCGATAATTGTTGTCAGTCCCACTGCCTGTTCGTTGCTGATCCGCAGCCTTTGATGCAGCAGTTGGGCGCGTATCAAGTGTGGGAAAAGTTGCCCCAAAGCCTGGCTTTCCCCTTGCACGAACCCGCCCTTCTGCCGGGAGC
>NZ_JBFUGJ010000555.1:0-2624 GCF_056402975.1 Mesorhizobium sp. P3_A9
GCGCCGACCAGCGTGTGCATCTCGTCGATGAACAGGATGATCCCGCCAGCCGCCGAAGTGACTTCCGAAAGCACGGCCTTCAGCCGCTCCTCGAATTCGCCGCGATATTTGGCGCCGGCGATCAGCGCGCCCATGTCGAGCGCCATCAGTTGCTTGTCCTTCAGCGATTCCGGCACGTCGCCATTGACGATGCGCAGCGCCAGGCCTTCGGCGATCGCCGTCTTGCCGACGCCCGGCTCGCCGATCAGCACGGGATTGTTCTTGGTGCGGCGCGACAGCACCTGGATGGTGCGGCGGATCTCGTCGTCACGGCCAATCACGGGGTCCAGTTTGCCGGCGCGGGCGTCCGCAGTCAGGTCGCGCGCATACTTCTTCAGCGCGTCATAGCCCTGTTCGGCACTCGCCGAATCGGCGGTGCGGCCCTTGCGGACATCGTTGATGACCTGGTTCAGTGCCTGCGCTGTGACGCCGGCCTTGGCCAGGATGTCGGCGGTTTTTGCCGATTTCTCCATGGTCAGCGCCTGCAGCAGCCGCTCGACGGTGACGAAGCTGTCGCCGGCCTTCTTGGCCAATTCTTCCGCCGTCGAGAACACCTTGGCCAGCGGCTGCGCCAGATAGAGCTGGCCGTTGCCGCCCTCTACCTTCGGCATCGCTTCAAGTGCCGTCTCGACGCCAAGCTTGACGTCACGTGYATTGCCGCCGGCGCGTTCGATCAGCGACGCGGCCAGGCCCTCGTCATCGTCGACAAGCACCTTCAAAATGTGTTCGGGGGTGAATTGCTGGTGATTGCGGGAGAGCGCCATGGTCTGTGCGGACTGGATAAAGCCGCGCACGCGCTCTGAGTATTTCTCAAGGTTCATATCTGTCTCCTTCCATCACCGGCCCGCTTTGCGGCACCGGATCAGATTGCGGTGACGGACCCGCCCATTCGAGCCGGATCCTGTTCAGCCGAGATATGGTGCATGGCCCATGCCGTCTCAAGACGCCTTGATATCGGTCAATGCATAATATTCCACGTCAGCCCAAACGAAAACGGCGGAGATTTCTCCCCGCCGTGCAACGTCTTGAAATGCTGTTCGATCAGTTGTCGATATCGACGATCACCGGCTCGACATTGCCGCTGTCGACAGGGCTGGCTGCCGCCTGGCCCGCATCGGCGTTGTCGCTACCGCCATCGACCTGATCGGCGTTTGTGCGCGGACGGCGCGGACGGCGCGGGCGACGGGCAGCACCACTCTCGGCGGCCGCCTCGTTGAGCTCGGCCTGGGCGGCAAGAGCCGCCGGCGAGAAACTCTCGAACATCGGAGCCGGCTCGGCTGCCGCAACGATGTCGACCGGTGAAGCGGGCTCTGCCTGTGCGTCTGCCTGGACCGGGGTCTCGTTGCGTTGCTGGCCACCCTGATCGGAGGACGACGCAAAGTCGCGCTGACCGTTCTGGCCGTAGCCGCCATTGGGGCGGCGATCACGATGGCGCCCGCCATTGTTGTCGCGGCCGTTGTTGCGTCCGCCATTGTCACGCCCGCCATTGTCACGATTGTCGCGACCGTTTTCCCGGTTCAGCGCGACCTCGGCCGGCATGCCTTCGATGACCGGCTGCGGGCCGGCGCCATGGTTGGCCACCGGGGCTTGAGCATCGGAAACGTTGTTGCTGTTGTTGCCGGAATTGTCGAAGTCGTCACGATCCTCGTCGCCGTCATCGTCGAAATCRTCGCGRTTCTGYTGCGTATTCTGGATCGGCATCTGCGCCTGCGCGGCRGCGATGATRCGRTTGTAGTGYTCGGCRTGCTGGAGATAGTTYTCCGCCATMACCCGGTCGCCGGAGCTKTGCGCGTCACGGGCMAGGGTGGCGTAYTTTTCGGCGATCTGCTGAGCCGATCCGCGGATCTTCACGTCCGGRCCGTTGCTCTCGTAGTTGCGCGTCAGGGGRTTYGGYCCCTTGCGGTTGTTGTTGTTRTTATTGTTGTTRCCACCGCCGCCGCCATTRTTGTTGCGACCGCGCATGCGCCTGTTCTGCTGTTGTGGCCTCATTAGACTCTCTTCATTTTGAAATTTTYGAAAACTCKTCACGAACGGWGGCGCTCATGCAGCCAGCCGTTTSGTTTCTTCACCGGCGTTCGCCCGCATCAATTGCGTTGGCGCCACGTGCCATCCTGTTCCGGTTACATCACTTGCCGGACGATTCCCGCACGAAGCTTGGGCRTCGTTTGCGCAAGAAGGCAGCTATTTCCAAGGAAACCGAATCGCTAAGAGCACTGCCTGCTTCGTCTCATCCGGTTAWGGCGACCCTAGCCGCATTCCCCGGCATTGCCAAGCGGTTTTTTCGCACTGCGTCAAGGCTTTCCCTGTTGAAAGACAATAACCCTGTCGTTTCCTCCGAGATCGCCAAACACCTCGCCGGCCGCGTAGCCGGCGGCGCGGAATATGTCATTGACCTCGTTGCGTTGCGTGTGGCCGATCTCGACCGCAATCCTGCCTTCGGCTTCCAGAAACCTTGCCGCCTCGGCGGCGATGATCCTGTAGGGGTCCAGACCGTCCGCGCCGCCATCAAGGGCTCTATGCGGATCGAAATCGCGGACCTCGTCCTGCAGATTTCCGATGTCTTCTGAAGGTATATAGGGAGGGTT
>NZ_JBFUGJ010000556.1:0-2617 GCF_056402975.1 Mesorhizobium sp. P3_A9
CCCCCGATCGACGGGGGAGAGGAAGGGCGCGAGCTGATGCAGGCTGGCTCCCTTCCTCTCCCTCCGGAGGGGGGAGAGGTGGCGCCGCGAAGCGGCGACGGAGTGGGGGAAGGCGCTGGTCAAACCCGCAGTCGCCGCAAGACAGGCACAACCCACCGTACGCGTAATCTCCGGCAAGCAGGCAATCAAGCGGAAGCCTTGCTTTGGCTTGAACTGAAGGGGCGAAAACTCGGCGGCTATCGCTTTACGCGTCAGTTCTCCATCGGCCCCTTTTTCGCAGACTTCGCCTGCCGCGAGCGATGGCTCGTCGTCGAGATTGACGGCTCACAACACGCCGACAGTTCCTATGACCGCCGCCGCGACGACTTTATGCGCGATCAAGGCTATTTGATACTGCGTGTCTGGAGCCATGATGTCCTGAAACATCGTACTTCCGTCTGTGAAACCATTCTTGCCGCGCTTGATGGCAGGCTGGCCGAAAACGTCGCAGTTTCCGACCTACAGTTTGTTTTCGCGCAGCGCTCATCCGATTCAATTTCTCTAAAAACGGACCTATCTTCATGAAATCCCACGTAAAAGCGGTTGTCATCGGCGGCGGTGTCGTTGGCTGCTCGGTACTGTATCACCTGGCCAAGGCCGGCTGGACCGACATCATGCTGATCGAGCGCTCGGAGCTGACCTCCGGCTCGTCCTGGCACGCGGCGGGCGGCTTCCATACGCTGAACGGCGACCCCAACGTCGCCAAGCTGCAGGCCTATACGGTTCAGCTTTACAAGGAGATCGAGGAAATCTCCGGCCAGTCCTGCTCGCTGCATCTGACCGGCGGTGTGATGATGGCCGATACGCCGGAGCGCATGGATTTCCTCAGGCTGGCCCACGCCAAGGGCCGCTATCTCGGCATGGACACCGAGCTGATCACGCCGTCCGAAGCCAAGGCAATGTTCCCGCTGATGGACGAGAGCAACTTCGTCGGCGCCATGTGGGACCCGGTTGAAGGCCATCTCGATCCGTCCGGCACCACCATCGCCTATTCCAAGGCGGCCAAGAAACTCGGCGCCGAGATCGTGCTGCGCAACCGCGTCGTCGACCTGACGCAGCAGCCGGACGGCACCTGGAACGTCGTCACCGAACAGGGCACGGTCCACGCCGAGCATGTCGTCAACTGTGGTGGCCTGTGGGCGCGCGAGATCGGCCGCATGGTCGGCGTCGAACTGCCGGTGCTGGCCATGGAGCACATGTATTTGCTCACCGAGCCGATGCCGGAGGTCGAGGAATTCAACAAGTCGACCGGCCGCGAAATGATCGGCGTGCTCGACTTCAAGGGCGAGATCTACACCCGCCAGGAGCGCAACGGCATCCTGCTCGGCACCTATGAAAAGGCCTGCAAGCCGTGGTCGCCGGTCAACACGCCATGGGATTTCGGCCATGAACTGCTGCCGCCCGATCTCGACCGCATCGCGCCGTCGCTGGAAATCGGCTTCAAGCATTTCCCCGGCATCGAGAAGGCCGGCATCAAGCAGATCATCAACGGCCCCTTCACCTTCGCGCTGGACGGCAATCCACTGGTCGGCCCGGTGCAGGGCCTGACCAATTTCTGGTGCGCCTGCGCCGTCATGGCCGGCTTCAGCCAGGGCGGAGGCGTCGGCCTCGCGCTGTCGAACTGGATGGTGCATGGCGATCCCGGCTTCGACGTCTGGGGCATGGATGTCGCCCGCTTCGGCGAATGGGCCGGCCTGCGCTACACCAACGCCAAGGTCCGTGAAAACTATTCGCGCCGCTTCTCGATCCGCTTCCCCAACGAAGAACTGCCAGCGGCACGCCCGGCGCAGACGACGCCGCTCTACGACACCATGCTGGCCAACAACGCCGTCATGGGCGACAGCTGGGGCCTCGAGACGCCGCTCTGGTTCGCACCGAAGGGCAAGGAGCCCAGGGATATCGTCTCCTTCCACCGCTCCAACGATTTTGGGCCGATCGGCGAGGAGGTGCGCGCCACGCGCGAGCGCGTCGGCGTCACCGAAATCGCCAACTTCGCCAAATACGAAGTGTCGGGACCGGGCGCGGAAGAATTCCTCAACCGGCTGATGACCAACCGCATGCCGAAGACCGGCCGCATCGTGCTCACCCCGATGATCAACGAATTCGGCAAGCTGATCGGCGACTTCACCATCGCCAAGGCCGGTGAAGACCGCTTCATGATCTGGGGYTCGTCGGCSGCGCARAARTACCAYATGCGYTGGTTCGAGAAGCACTTGCCGAAGGATGGTTCGGTGCGCATCCATCGCTTCGACCAGACGCTGGTCGGCCTCTCGATCGCAGGACCGAAATCCCGCGACCTCCTGCAGAAGCTGGTCGACGTCGACATCTCGACCAAAGCCTTCYGCTTCATGGATTTCCGCGAGATGGCGGTCGGCGGTGCACCGTGCCTGGTCAACCGCATCACCTATACCGGCGACCTCGGCTACGAGATCTGGATGGCGCCGGCCTATGAGCGCCTGGTGTACAAGGCGATCAAGGATGCTGGCGAGGAATTCGGCGTGGTCGATTTCGGCATGCGCGCTTTGCTCTCCATGCGCCTCGAAAAGAACTTCCCGACCTGGTTCCGCGAGCTACGGCC
>NZ_JBFUGJ010000557.1:0-2616 GCF_056402975.1 Mesorhizobium sp. P3_A9
CATCTGGTGGGCAAGAATGTCGTGCTGCCGATCGTCGGCAGAAAAATCCCTATCGTGGCGGACGAGTATTCCGATCCGGAAAAAGGCTCCGGCGCGGTGAAGATCACGCCGGCGCATGATTTCAACGACTTCGAGGTCGGTAAACGGCACAAGCTGCCGGCGATCAATATTCTCACCATCGAGGCTGCGATAAACCTCAAGGACAATGAGGATTTCCTCGCCGGGCTCGAGGTGACGCCGGAACGCCAGGCTGTCTGGGATGAGCTTAACGGCCTCGACCGTTTCGTCGCACGCAAGAAGATCGTCGAGCTGATGGAGGCCGGCGGCTTCCTCGAAAAGATCGAGCCGCATCGCCACGCCGTGCCTCATGGCGACCGCGGCGGCGTGCCGATCGAGCCATTCCTGACCGAGCAGTGGTATGCCAATGCGGCCGAACTCGCCAAGCCGGCGATCGCCTCGGTGCGCGAAGGCCGCACCAATTTCGTGCCGAAGAACTGGGAAAAGACCTATTTCGACTGGATGGAGAACATCCAGCCCTGGTGCATCTCGCGCCAGCTGTGGTGGGGCCACCAGATCCCGGCCTGGTACGGGCCGGACGGGCGCGTCTTCGTCGAGAAGACCGAGGAAGAGGCGCTGGGCGCGGCGATCGAATACTATCTGGCGCTGGAAGGGCCGTGGAAGGGCTGGGTCGAGGACAAGCTYGAGAACTWCAARCCKGGCGAGATCCTGACCCGYGACGAGGATGTGCTCGACACCTGGTTCTCGTCGGCGCTGTGGCCGTTTTCGACTTTGGGCTGGCCGGACCAGACGCCGGAACTGAAAACCTATTACCAGACCGACGTGCTGGTGACCGGCTTCGACATCATCTTCTTCTGGGTTGCCCGCATGATGATGATGGGCCTGCATTTCATGGATGAGGAGCCGTTCCACACCGTCTATGTSCAYGCGCTGGTGCGCGACAAGAACGGGCAGAAGATGTCGAAGTCGAAAGGCAACGTCATCGATCCGCTCGATCTCATCGACGARTWYGGCGCCGACGCGCTGCGCTTCACCTTGACGGTGATGGCGGCCCAGGGGCGTGACGTGAAGCTCGACCCGGCGCGCATCGCCGGCTACCGCAACTTCGGCACCAAGCTGTGGAACGCGACGCGCTTCGCCGAGATGAACGAAGTCGCCCGCAATGACGAATTCTGGCTGAACGACGCCAAACTTGCGGTCAACCGCTGGATCCTGACCGAGCTCACGCGAGCCGCACGCGAGATCACCGACGGCATCACCTCATACCGCTTCAACGAGGCGGCCGGTGCTGCCTACCGCTTTGTCTGGAACCTGTTCTGCGACTGGTATCTGGAGCTGCTGAAGCCGGTGTTCATGGGCACGGACGAGGCTGCCAAGGCCGAAAGCCGCGCCTGCGTCGCCTTCGTGCTCGACGAGATCTACAAGCTCTTGCATCCGATGATGCCGTTCATGACGGAAGAGCTGTGGGCGCAGACGGCGGGCGAGGGCAAGGAGCGCTCCTCGCTGCTTTGCCACGCCGCCTGGCCGTCGCCGGACTTCGAGGACGCGGAAGCGGCCGCCGACATCAACTGGCTGGTCGACCTCGTCTCCGGCATCCGCTCGGTGCGTTCCGAGATGAACGTGCCGCCGGCGGCGATCGCGCCGCTGGTCGTGGTCGGCGCCAATGATGTCACGCGCGAGCGGTTGCTTCGCGAGGACTCCGCGATCAAGCGGCTGGCGCGCGTCGGCGACATCTCGCTGGCCGACACAGCCCCCAAAGGCTCGGCGCAGATCGTCCTCAACGAGGCGACGATCTGCCTGCCGCTCGGCAGCCTGATCGATCTCACCGCCGAGGCCGCCCGGCTACAGAAGGAACTGGCCAAGGTGACCGAGGAAATCGCCCGGTTGCACAAGAAGCTGTCCAACGAACGTTTCGTCGCCAGCGCGCCGGCCGAGATCGTCGACGCCGAGCGTGAAAAGCTCGCCGAATACCGCGACGCGCAGGACAAGCTTTCGGTGGCGTTGACCAGGGTTCGCGACGCTGGCTGAGGGATAGATTCGCTAGACTTTATCCCTCTCTAAAATGGCAATCTTTTTGCCTCGAAAGTGGGCATTCCGTTGCGTTATTGTTGACGTAAACGGAAGTTTTAGCCCCATTGTTGCCATAATGTAACAATGGGGCCAAAACGCCCCGAAAGTGGCTGTTTTTGAGCCCTTTTGGACGAGTTTTCCTCATTTTCTGGTTGGGCAACCACGCCTTGGGCCGTTTTTCGGCCTTGCCGTGCCTATCCGCATTTTGTCGAAAATGCGTTTGGCAAGCATGTACATGTACGCCCCTTGAATTCGTTGTTGCACCGTTAACCTGAATTGGTTCTAGCTTGATGCACTAGTTATTCGGGGAGGACATYCATGAACAATTTGCGWCTGAAAGCRCTGCTGGGGGCRGGGTGCTTTTCGCTGGCTTTGATTGGCTCGGTAGCCACTCCGGCGCATGCCGGCGGCCTCGAGCGCGGTTGGTACGACATCGACCTGCTTTTCGATCCGGCGCAAGTCACGGGCGAAGTCGGTGGCACCTATGTGATGCCGCAGCGAACTCTTAAAAACGCAAAGGATACCGAC
>NZ_JBFUGJ010000558.1:0-2599 GCF_056402975.1 Mesorhizobium sp. P3_A9
GTGCTTATGCGCACGTCGCCTTGAACAGCGATGGTCTCCAGCCAAACACCATCTTCAATGTTGCATCCGGCATCTCATGGCGGATGGGAGATATTTTGGACCAGCTCCTGGCGCAAAGCAGTGTCAAGATCGTCACCGAACAAGATCCGCTGCGGCTGCGACCGAGTGATCTGCCGTCTATTGTGGGGGATGCAACCCGCGCCCGAACGCGTCTTGGCTGGGTGCCGGAGCATCCCTTCGAGGAGGCCCTTGCCGCGGTTCTGAAGGATTGCCGCGCACGGGTGGCCCAAGCTTAGAGAACTGCAATCAATGCCCTTTCACCAACAAATTGAGAGTCAGAATTCATGAACGAGGTAAGGTATCACGCCATCGAGACCTGCCGTGTCGGCAAGGCCAAGGATCTGGTCTCCGTGCTCAATCTCGGCGAGCAGGCGCTCACCGGGGTGTTTCCCAAATCGGCGTCTGAACCTGTGACCAAAGGGCCGCTCGAACTGGTCTGGTCTGCCTCCAGCGGACTTCTGCAGTTGAGACATTCCTATGAGCCGAGCGAAATGTACGGCGACAATTACGGCTATCGCTCGGGTCTGAACCAGTCGATGGTCGATCATCTGACGCACAAGGTTCGCTTCCTGGAGAGGCTGGCCTCGCCACGCGGCGGTGACGTCGTTCTCGACATCGGTAGCAACGATTGCACGACCCTCAAGGCCTATTCGACCGCAGGGTTGACGCGCATAGGCATCGATCCGACGGGCAAGAAGTTTGCGCAGTATTATCCGGACGATGTGAAACTGGTGCCGGACTTTTTCTCGGCCGAAGCCTATCGTGGCATCTCACAAAAGCGCGCCAAGATCGTGACATCCATTGCGATGTTCTATGATCTTGAGGATCCCATCGCCTTTGCGCGTCAGGTGGCCGAGGTCCTCGCCGAAGACGGCATCTGGCATTTCGAACAAAGCTACATGCCGTCGATGCTTCGCCTCAACTCCTATGACACGATTTGCCACGAGCATGTCGAGTATTACTCCCTCGGAGTCGTGGCGAAGATACTGGAGGCGGCTGGTCTCAAGGTCGTCAACGTTGTCATGAACAACATCAACGGCGGCAGTTTCGCTGTCACGGCCACCCATAAGGGCAACACAAGTCTCAAATCCGATCAGCCGGTCATCGATTGGCTGCTGCAACAGGAAGACCGCATGGGCCTGTCCACACCGCGGCCTTTTCGCGACTTCGAGGAGCGCGTGTTCCGGCACAAGGACGACCTGTCACGTCTTATCAGGACACTCGTGGCCGACGGCAAGAAAGTGCTGGGCTACGGCGCCTCGACCAAAGGCAATGTCGTCCTGCAATTCTGCAACTTCACGTCAGCCGAAATCCCGGCCATCGCCGAAGTCAATCCGGAGAAGTTTGGCCGCATGACCCCTGGGACGCACATACCGATCATTTCTGAAGCCGAAGCGCGTGCGATGAAGCCGGACTATTTTCTGGTCCTGCCTTGGCATTTCAAGGACGGTATCCTGCGTCGTGAGCGCGAATATCTCGCCGACGGCGGGCGGTTTATTTTCCCGTTCCCCGAGATAGAGATAATCTAGATCGGCAGTTGGAGAGCGCGTGCTTTTTACAAGCGCTGCTCTGGGCGCCGTCCAGCGCCGCGTCCGCGTCGTGATCAGATGATGAGGCCTGGCATGGGGAGTCAAATGGCCGCATCATAGAGTTCCTGGTCAACTCGCGTGAGGTCTCGCAGTCTCCGAAGCGCTTCCTCCGGCAGTTCCTCGGCGTCGTCGCGTTCGGTGCCGTTCGCACGAGGTACTTCCGCCGCAATGGGTGGAGGGATATCTGCCACTTCCGCGACCCGGACAAGGAAGTCGTGAAGGCGCTCGGTCACTCCGACGACCGCCATACCCTTGAGCACTGCCCTGGCCCCCTCCAGCAGCTCCGGCTTAAGCAGAGGCAGTGACGTTTGCTCCAGCGCCTCGGAGAGGGCGAACAGTGCGTGATCGGCCTCTGAGTAGCGGCTACCGAGCACCGCCAGGCTGAGCGGCAGTTTCACAAGGTAGCGAGCCTGATATTCCTCGATCATAACCCGATTAAGATCGTCCATCACGAAGTCGGTGAACGTTTGGCCCAATACCCTGAGATGATGCGGGTGCTCACGCGCCCGGCGAACGTGGTGCCAGTGCGAGCGCGTCCTGGCGACGGGCTCCCGCAAGACAGTCACCGTCACGACGTCGCGACCAAGATAGGGCTTGAGATAGCTATGGAAGTGGCCGGCGAATGCCTGGTAGTCGCGAAGCGTTTCCGGTGGACACATCACCAAATCGTCCGCAAGCCAAGCCGGGCAGAGGTTGTCGCCGTAGTGGGAATGCAGCCACGTCCTGACAGAAACGCCGGCCGTTTTCGGGATATGCTGGAAGTAGATCGGGAGGCCCTGCAAGCGTGCGCGTGCCCGCCTTTCGATCCAGCCTCTGACGCGAGATACCATAGTCTTTTTCCTTCTGCGCCGGCCACTTGTAGCCTCTCCCGACGATTTCGTAAGAAGCCTTCCATTGAATGCGTCGTGCAATTTCGCCGCGAATCGCGCGCTTTGCTCAATCAGTTTGAT
>NZ_JBFUGJ010000559.1:0-2552 GCF_056402975.1 Mesorhizobium sp. P3_A9
TTTCGAGAGTGACTCGATTTTCCAGGCGAAGCGCGATTTCGAAATCGCCCACAAGGCGCAATTCGGCTTCGTCTATGACGACAAGCCGATGATCGTCGAGACGGTCGGCCTCGAAGGTTCCGAAATCGGCGAAAGCAGCGCTGAAGCCTATGCGCCCGCCGGACCTGCAAGGGTTGAAGCTGGCGCTTCCGGAACGCGGCGCATCTACACCGAAGGCCGGTGGCATGAAGCCGGCATCCATCGTCGCKAAAACCTGCGCCCGTCCAATCTGGTCGCCGGCCCTGCCCTCATCATCGAGCCGAACCAGACCATTGTCGTCGAACCGGGCTGGCAGGCCGAAATCACCAACCTCAACCACGTCGTGATCCGCCGCACGGCAAGGAAGGTGCGCGCCGCTGCGCTTGGCACATCAGCCGATCCGGTCATGCTGGAAGTCTTCAACAACCTCTTCATGTCGATCGCCGAGCAGATGGGCGTGACGCTGCAGAACACCGCCTATTCCGTCAACATCAAGGAAAGGCTGGATTTTTCCTGCGCCGTCTTCGACCACACCGGAGCGTTGGTCGCCAACGCGCCGCACATGCCGGTGCACCTCGGCTCCATGGACCGCTCGGTCGAAACCATCATCCGGCTGAACTCCGGCGACATCCACCCAGGCGACGTCTTTGCCTTGAACGCCCCCTACAATGGCGGCACGCATCTGCCTGATATCACGGTGGTGACGCCGGTCTTCGACGATGCTCAAGAGAACATCCTGTTCTGGGCGGCCTCGCGCGGCCATCACGCTGATATTGGCGGCACCGCCCCTGGCTCGATGACGCCGCTTGCCACCACGGTCGACGAGGAAGGCGTGTTGTTCGACAATTTCCGTATCGTCGACCGCGGAAAATTCCGCGAAAAAGAGCTGCATACGCTGCTCACCGACCACCGATATCCGGCCCGCAACCCGCACCAGAACATTGCCGACCTCAAGGCGCAGATCGCCGCCAACGAGAAAGGCGTCGCCGAACTGCGCAAGATGGTCGCGCATTTCGGCCTCGATGTGGTCGAAGCCTATATGGGCCACGTCCAGGACAATGCCGCCGAAAGCGTGCGCCGGGTGCTGGAGCGGCTGCCGGACACATCGGCCTATGAATATCCCACCGATACCGGCCAGGTCATCAAGGTGAAGATTACGGTCGACCGGCAAAAGCGCGAAGCGACGGTCGACTTCACCGGCACGTCGCCTGTCATGAAGAACAATTTCAATGCGCCGGAGCCCGTCGCCCGCGCCGCCGTGCTTTATGCCTTCCGCGTCATGGTCGAGGACATGATCCCGATGAATGCCGGGTGCCTCAGGCCCATCAACATCATCATTCCCGATGGCTGCATGCTGAAGCCCGCCTACCCTGCCGCCGTCGTTGCCGGCAATGTCGAGACCTCGCAGCATGTCACCAATGCGCTGTTCGGCGCCATGGGCGCTATGGCCAATGCGCAGGGAACGATGAACAACCTGACCTTCGGCAACAAGCAGTACCAGTACTACGAGACGATCTGCTCCGGCTCGCCTGCCGGTCAGATGAACTCCGGCCGCGGCTTTGCCGGCACCTCGGGCGTCCACACCCATATGACCAATTCGCGCCTCACCGATCCGGAAGTGCTGGAACTGCGCTTTCCCGTGGTGCTGGAGGATTTCCAAATCCGCGAAGGCTCCGGCGGCAAGGGCAAATGGAGCGCCGGCGACGGCACCAAACGCACCATCCGCTTCCTCGAGAAGATGGAATGCGCGATCCTGTCCTCGCACCGCAACCGCCCGCCGCAGGGGCTGGACGGAGGTGGCGACGGCGAGGTCGGCTCGACCAAGATACGTCGCAAGGATGGGGCGGTCGAGGTGCTGAAGGCCTGTGACCAGACCGTGCTCGATGCCGGCGAGGCTGTCATCCTGACAACACCGACGCCGGGTGGGTTTGGCAAGGCCTGAGCCCGTTCATCGGGCTCACACCTCCCCACCGCTTTCATCACCGTCTATTCGGCGACGATGCTGGCCCAGCAGGTGACCGCGCTGCAGATCGAACTCCACCGTCCGAAACCCTTGTAGATTTGCGCAGCCATTGTGGCTTGTTGCTTGAGCGTCATGCCGTCCGCCTTGATCTGAGGATCGGAAACATTCCGGATCGCAAGCCAGCGTGGCGCCGCTGCGCCCATCTCCGAAGCGACCAATCCAAGGATGGCGTCGCCCATTTCCGATACGGCTCCAAGGCCCTGGAGGTGGTAGTGATTATCGGAGGTGTCAAAGCCAAAGAAATCGGTCGTTACCACGCACGATTTCAGCGCGCTTGGCGCGGCAACAAAGATTTTTGGCACCCGGGTGTTGTCTTGCGGTAGCTGCGATGCGTTGGTTTTGAACAGCTGCCGCGCCTTGGCGAAGTGGCTGGTCTTGGCGACGGCGCTTGCATAGTGAAGGTTGGCAAACGGCTCCTTCTTGAATTTGGCAAGACAATCGAAGCGAACCAGCGGGCTCACCACGACATCCCCAACTTCGAACTGCTTGCCGATACCGCCCGCAGTTCCAG
>NZ_JBFUGJ010000561.1:0-2520 GCF_056402975.1 Mesorhizobium sp. P3_A9
GCGTTCAACACACCTGCCTCGACATCCTCGCAAGCGATGGTCATCGACTTGGTAATTGTTACCGCACCGAAGCCACCTGGATCGATGCAGTTGATTTCGCCGCCGGCCGCGGTCTTCGAGATCGCGCCAGCGAAGGTCTTGCACGGCGCCGTGCGACTGCAGGGATTGGCATCGTCACCAACGCCTGAAACCCATGTCCGGGTCGCCTGCGCGGAAGCCGGCGTAGCAGTCACGGCCATCACCAGCACGAGAAGCAGCGAAGATAATAGGTATCCTAGAATTTTCATGATCATTCCCCCTAAATGGAACAAGATAATCGTTCACAACCAAGCGGAGGAAGTTTAGCGCGTTGCCTCGTCGAAAGCAACGTGACGTCAAAACCGAATCACCAATTTGAATTTCTCATATGAACGGCGGTCCGCCAAGCTACGCAGCCGCCATCGTGCCTTTGTTACATAGCCTTCACACTACAGTCGAAGTGCTTGACGTTCCACGAAATTTAGCAAGCTTGGCGCGCCAGGGATGGCAAGCAGCGACATAAATCAGCCGATTCGCCCCCCCGCCGGAACGGCCAAGGCCCATGGCGTCACTCCGGATCCTGGCCCGCCATGCATTCGAGTTGGCTTAGCGTCCAGGCGCTGGTCTTCGAAGCAATGTCCGATACCTTCCACTTGCCATCGACCTTCTTCAGCGACCAGTGCATTTCGCGTTGCGAATCGTCGCCGTCCGGAAAGAGGCTGAAGTTCGCCACCACCTGCGCGGTGTCGCCATCCACCGTCTCGGACAGTTTCAGGGTCTTGGAGACCGTTTTCTGGTCGAAATCCTGCGCGTCAAGACCAGGGTCGAAGTCGATACAGGCGACCTGATCGGGATTCTTCTTGGTCGCCTGATCGTTGAGATCGAACAATTTCGTCACCGGCTCGGTGAAGCGATCCCGGTATTGTGCGTCGGCCTCGAACTTAACCGCCGGAACATAGAAGAACTTCACCGCGTCGGACGCCGGCCCGGCGAAGGCGGTTGCGGGCAAGGCTGTCGCAAGAGCGGCAAGGAGCACTGTCAGTCTCATGCAGAATCTCCGGTGAAGCAATCAACACCACGCATCCTGCATATCGGTTTTCTTGCGGCTCATGAAGCCCTGCGGCGCCAGCCTCAGATGCCCCGCCAGATGTTCTGGAGGTTCGCAATTGCCGACGATACTGGCCAGATACAATCGCCGCGAGCATCACAGGATCCTCAGCCTCCGAAAATCGCGACCGGCGCTTTGAGTCGGGAGCGCTCRGGTTTGACACCAAGCCCTGGCATCTGGGGGACGCGTATATGCCCGTTTTCGATGACGATGGGATTTACGGGATCGGTATGCCCTTCGATGTATTCCTGCGCGATCCAGGCGCCCTCAAAGCGTCTCGGCTCGACGGTAGCGGCCAGGTGCACGCATGCCGCGGCGATGACGTCCCCACCCCAGGCGTCGTCGCAACTGTGCGGAAGAGATCGTATCGCACACAGGTCGCGGACCGTGACCATCCTGGTGAGGCCGCCAAGGCGGGTCACCTTCAATCCGAATCCGTCAGCGATACCTGAAGAAACTGCCCGCAGGACGGCATTCAAATCCTCGGTATTCTCGTCGAGGTAGACCGGGTGGGTAACGCGTCCCTTGAGGCTCGCGACTTCCTCCATGGTGTTACAAGGCTGTTCGAACACGAACGGGATTGCCTGGCAAAGCCGATCGATGTGCAGCGCCGCCGCGGCCGTGAGGCCACGATTGGCGTCGACGGCTATCCGAGCCTTGAAGCCAACCGCTTCCCATACCTTGTGCACGGTGGCGACGTCCTGTTCGAGATCCCGTCCGCCAATCTTGATCTGAAGCCGTGGGTATCCGGCCTTGACCTTGTCGACGGCAATGCGCGCAGTCTCGTCCGGTGGACCGACAATAGTCGAGTAGTAGGACGGCACACGGTCGGTGAGCGCACCGCCCAGAAGTGTTGAAACCGGAACGCCCAGCCGCTGGCCGGYAAGATCGAGGAGAGCTATGTCCAAGGCTGCCTTGGCATAGTTGTGACCGTTCAACCGCTCGTCAATTCTCTTCGCGAGGCGGCGCATSGACGTAGTGTCCTCGCCAACGAGCCCCGGCGCTATTTCGGCAATTGCCGCTCTCGCGCCCAGAGCATGTTGGGGCTGATARACAGGGCCGACCGGGCAAGTCTCACCCCARCCWGACAGYCCGTCCTCGGTGGTCACTTCAACGAGCGTGCTGTCCAGATCCTGCACGGTATCGCTGGCCATSCKGTAGGCACCGCCTTTGACAGGCAGAGRCAYCTGATAGACTTTGATCGACTCGATACGCATATTGGGCCTTAGCTCCCTTCGAGCCAAGCGATTCTGGCCATCTTGCCACCACGGTGCATGACGGCGCTCTCGGTCACAAAGCTGGATCGAACTGTTGTGCTCAAGCGCGGACGTTGTGCTTGCGCTTCATGAAGTCCTTGGCGGTCTCGACCGCCACCGCGGCATCGCGGCAATAGG
>NZ_JBFUGJ010000562.1:0-2512 GCF_056402975.1 Mesorhizobium sp. P3_A9
GGCCATCTGGCGGCGCTTGGCGCCCCGACTGAAGAGGAATCCGTAAATTCCCTCAGGGTACGCAGCAACTCTCAATCGTCATCTAAATCTTCTTCATCTTGTTTTTCTTGCTCCTTAGCAGCGGCAGCATCGGCGTCTGCCTGCTGTTTGGTGGCGGCGGCGTCTGCTGCCCGTTGCACGTCACGCTCCTTCTGATCTGCGCCTAGCTGATCCTCTATCTGTTTCTCTAAATCGGTCGCGGCGCCAACTTTATGCTCATCTTGCAGTTCCTTTTCATCTTGGAGGACTTTGGCATCGTGGGCGGCGTCGGCAGCCCTTTTTGCTGATGCAGCCTGCATCTCTGCCCTAGCTTGAGCCATCTGATCTCTTACGTCTTGATCAACCATTCTATTCCTCCCCTTGGTTGGTGACAGCCAACAGTATTTGACGACTCCAGTATTGTCACATCACAGAAGCGGAGCACTCAATGACCGATTCCCGCGCGCACGACATACTCTCGCGCCCGTCGGATCTGGAGACCGAACGCTCGGCCTATGAGACGGTGTGGGGAAAGGTCGCGGAGTTCTGCACCCTGATGCTCCTGACGTCTGGCGCGGTCGCCGCACGTCTGTTCCCGGGCGTGACAGCCAGGCAGAGCGGCAGGAGCGTCGGGCCTCGCGTGTCTATGCCAACACAATCAACAGCGCAGCCAACCGCCTCGCTGCTGGCCTGGAGAGCCTTTCGATTTTTCGGCTGCGGCGCGTTGATTTGAGCGCCCCTTGGCTGTACCTGTCCGGGAACAAGGGTGGCCAATGGCAGTGATCCCGAAAATCCTCGTCTTCGCCGGCTCGGTGCGCAGCGGCGCCTATAGCGGCAGGACCGCCGACGTGGCGCAGAAGGAACTTGCGGTGCAAGGCGCCGAGGTGACCCGCATTTCGCTCGCCGACTATCCCTTGCCGATCCTCGACGAGGATCTGGAGAAGGAGAAGGGTGTCCCCGAAAACGCCCAGAAGCTCGCGCGGCTGATCATCGCCCATGACGGGCTGCTGATCGCCACGCCCGAATATAACGGCTCGATCCCGCCGCTGCTCAAGAACACGATCGACTGGGTGAGCCGGGTGCGCCGGGATGGCGGCCGGACGGTCAGGCCGCTTGCCGGCAAGGTTGCCGGCCTGTGCTCGTCCTCCAACGGCCACTTCGCCGGCATACGCTGCATCAACCATCTGCGCGCCGTGCTGGTGCGCTGCCAGATGGAGGTGGTGACGCCGGAATGCTCGGTGCCGGACGGCGGCGACGCCTTTGACGAAGGCGGCAATTTTCGTGACGAAAGACTGTACAAATCGATGGAGCACCTATGCCGCACACTGATCGAAACCTCGCGCATGCTGTCGACGCGGATCGAGGCGTGATCGCCGCAACCATGCACACCCAATCCATGCAGGCCCACTCCATGAAGGAAAGACTGATCGTCGGCCTCGACGTGCCGACCGTGAAAGAGGCCGAGCAGGCGGTGCGCGAACTCGACGGCGTCGTCTCCTTCTACAAGATCGGCTATCAGCTGGCCTTTGCCGGCGGATTGGACTTCGCCAGGGAACTGGCCAGCGGCGGGACAAAGATCTTCCTCGATATGAAGCTGCTCGACATCGACCACACGGTGGCCAAGGGCGTCGAGAACATCGTCAAGATGGGCATGACCATGCTGACCATCCACGCCTATCCGAAGGCGATGAAGGCGGCGGTGGAAGCGGCCAGGGGCAGCGAGCTTTGCCTGCTTGCCGTCAGCGTGCTGACCTCGATGGACGAGCAGGACATGATCGATGTCGGCTATGAGTATGACCCGCACACGCTCGTGCTCAGGCGCTCGGAACAGGCTCTGCATGCCGGCATGGGCGGCATTGTCTGCTCGGCGGCGGAGGCCGAAGCGGTGCGCCGCATCGTCGGCCCCGACATGGCGGTGGTGACGCCCGGCATCCGGCCGGCAGGCAGCGACCATGGCGACCAGAAACGCGTGGTGACGCCGGCGCAAGCGATCCGCAACGGCGCCAGCCACCTCGTCGTCGCCCGCCCGATCGTTGCGGCGGCCAATCGACGCGAGGCTGCGCAAGCCATCCTTGATGAAATGCGCTCGGCCTGACGCCCAGATAGAAACTCGGAGAAGAACAATGCCAAAGGGATACTGGGTCGCTCGTGTCGATGTGCGCGATGCCGAAGGCTACAAGGACTATGTCGCCGCCGCCAAACCCGTCTTCGAGCGGTTCGGCGCGAAGTTCCTGGCGCGCGGCGGCGAGCATGAAAAGGCCGAAGGGCCAGGACGTGCGCGCAACGTCATCATCGAATTCGAGTCGCTCGCCGCGGCGCATGACTGCTACCACTCGCCGGAGTATCAGCGCGCGGTCGCCATCCGCCAGAAGGTCGCCGACGGTGAGATCGTGCTGGTCGAAGGCGCCTGAGGCTTACTGGCCGGCTTCAGACGAAATCCTGAAGGTTGACGTCGCGCAGCTTGGCGCCGCCAAGCAACGCGCCGATCAGCTGG
>NZ_JBFUGJ010000563.1:0-2504 GCF_056402975.1 Mesorhizobium sp. P3_A9
TGCTTTCCCGGTGGAGGGAGGAGGCGTGGGCCACGCCAGAATCAGATCATAGCGCAATCCCCATGGGTCGAAAATCGGCCGATCGAAAATCACGCATGTCCACGGAGACATCGGCCGCAAGCCTTGGACCAGCATCCCGGTCTATGGGCGGTTTGCGCGCCGCCCCGGTTCGTGGGAACTTGCGGGCGCGCTAAACAAGATGTGTTTCGCCGATTGCCGCGAGACATTTTATGATTGGCTGCGTGCGGCAACAAGGATTCGCATGGCTTCGGCAGGAGAATTGAAACCGGTGCGGTTGAGATCTGTCCCTCTGGGTGTCGTCGTCACCCTCAGCCTTCTCGTCATCGTCATTGCCTTGGCGGCGACGGTCCGGTCCTTTGCCGCGCCCTCGGCTATCCCGGCCTGGCTGCAGGCCCATGTCGGCGACAGCGACGGCCAGATCTCACAAGTGGTGCTGGAGCGGGCGCGCGCGCTCTACCTGAAAAAGGTGGCGCAAGGCGCCGTCAGGAACCCCTGCTATTTCGCCATGGACGCCACACGTCCCGGCGATCTCGGCAATGGCGTGCTCGGGCGCCGCTACTACGTTGTCTGCGAAGCCAGCCAGTCGTTTCGCGCCATCGCATCGGGTCACGGGGCCGGCAAGAACCTGAAAGGCACGGTCGATTTTTCAAATGGCAGGCGGTGCTCCAAGAATTTCGGCAATGCCATGGATTCGGAACTGACGGCCGGTGGCGCCTACATGACCCGCGAGGCGAAGACGTCGTTCAAGGGCTTTTACCGCACAGGAGCGAAACAGGACGCGGCCTTCCTGCGCACCTTCATCCAGTTCGACGGCGAAGGCGAAACCGCCAACGCCAGGCAGCGCGTGATCGGCGGCCATGCGGCGCAGGTGCTGCGGGCCATGTGCATGCGCAAAAGCCCAAACAGCTCCTATGCCGACCATGATGGTCTGGTGCCGTTCGGCAAGCTGGTGGACTATGCCGGCGGCCGCAGCAATGGCTGCACCAGCTGGTCGCCGGCGGATGCGCAGCAGATCATCGCGATGGTCAAGGACAACCCGACAACGCTCTACATCTACCCGGAATCGCGCGACATCGCCGCCGTCTCGCAGGCGGCAAAGGGCCATTCGCCATCCGGTGAGGCACCCTATTGGAACGCATCCTGCCTGAAGGAAATCGGYGCSCCGAAATTCTGGCCGCGRAARACCCTCGAACCGATSATCGMSCARTACARGAARGATCATCCGGCACCGCCAGCCCAGCCGCTGCCGATGTGCAAGGAGCCGTGAGGTCCGCTCGACCATACGGGAACAGCGGACTCCACGGGATAGCGCGCTGGCTCAGCGCAGAAAATCGAGCACGGCCTTTATGAATTCGGCCGGGTATTCCACGTTCGACAGGTGAACCGCGGGCAGGACAACCAGCTTCGCACCGGGCACCGCTGCCGTGATCAACTCGCTGTGGCTGGCCGCTGTCACCGTGTCATGCTCGCCGGCGATTACCAGCGTCGGCCGGTTGATCAGCGCCACCGTGCGGCGAAGGTCGGCATCGCGCACCGCCGCGAAAAGGCCGGCCAGACCCAGCCGGTCGATCGTCAACAGCATGGCGCGGAAGTCCTCGATGACCGGCTCGTTGGCCGCCACCATCGGCGCGGGGAACCAGTTGTTGAGGAACACCTCGGCGGTTTCCGACATGTCCGGCGCCTGCCGGACAACGGCAATCCGCTCGTCGAAATAGCTTGCCGGCGAAAGATGGGACGAGGTGTTGCTCAGGATCAGCCGGTCGATCCGCTCGGGCGCGTGGATGCCGAGCCACTGCCCGACGAAGCCGCCGAGCGACAGGCCGAGGAAATGCACACGCCCAAGGCCGAGCGCATCGAGCAGCTCGATCACGTCGCGGCCGAGCCGGTCGAGCGAATAGGCGCCGACCGGCGCGCTTGACCCGCCATGGCCGCGAAAGTCGTAGCGCAGAACACGGAAATGCCTGGACAGTTCACCGATCTGCCCGTCCCACATATGCAGCGTGGTGCCGATGGAGTTCGACAACACCAGCACCGGCTTTGTGGCATCGCCGTCGAAGCGATAGGCGATGCGCGTGCCATCGCCGATGGTCACGAAATTCAGCTCACTCATGACGAAAATTCCTTCTGGAACGTTGAATGAGACAAAGCGTAGTCGCGACGCGTTTTTGTTGATATTACAAAGATAGGATAATCTCTGTAGATAAAGCTGACATGGCCGAATTCACCTTGCACGATCTGCAGTGCTTCGATGCGGTAATCCGCACCGGCGGCTTTCAGCCGGCGGCGGCCCTGCTGCACCGCTCGCATCCGGCGGTGTTCGCCGCCGTCGCCAAGCTCGAACGGCAACTCGACCTCGTCCTGCTGGATCGCGGCGGCTATCGCGTGCGTGCGACCGAGGCGGGGCTGTCGTTCCACCGCCGYGCGCAAGCGCTGCTGCGCGAGCTGGAAGGCCTGCGCGTCCATGCCGCCCAGCTCTCGATGGG
>NZ_JBFUGJ010000564.1:0-2496 GCF_056402975.1 Mesorhizobium sp. P3_A9
GAACTGAACGGCGACAGCCTTCCGGGTGCAGCATCATGTGTGACCGAAGCGATCAAAGACGGTCTGAATTTGCAAAAGTCGCTTCCTGCCGGAACTGACTTGAGTGATCCAATTTTCGCAGCCGTGGCCGATGATGGCCGATGGGCAAAGCTTGAATCTGCTATCAAGAGTGCGCAAGCAGCCTACCCAGACCAGACGATTTGGGGAATGACGCTTTATCAGCCGTATCGTTGAGAATGCGCCCCTTTCTCCTGATAGATCAACTGATTCGACAACAAAACTCAAAGCGTGCATGATGTATTCTGGTATTGGGGGATACTTTCATGCATTGGCGTTTGTTTTTAATCGCTACAATTGCGGCCCTAATTTCGGGTTGCGCTGCCGACTATTTGAACCATTACGATTCTGTGACGCTAGCGTCTGGCGATGCCAACCGATCGAATTCGCTCTTGCAGACTGTTGATCCGTTCAATCCGAACAGCCAAAACACGCATATTGAAAGCGATGGCGCACGCGTTGTTGCTGTCGTTAATGGGGCCAAAGGCGGTGGCGCGGCCCCCTACAATGGCAATTGCCCGACTGATCAAAGCACGGCGTCAGATGGCTCCCGTTGCGGCGGGCGTTCCGCTGACAGCCGTCCAGGCGGCGCGACTCCCTAGGGTCTTTTAGCGAGCGAACGCAGTGGCAACGGCTGCTTCGGCGGCCTCACGGATTATCCACGCGGGCGGATTGAAGCCCATCACTTCATAGATCGGCTTGCCGCGTAACCACATCAGATGCAGCGCGGCGCGCGCCTCCGGTGCTACCGGCTCGGTCGCATTCCACAAATGGCTAAGATTGACTGTCCATTCCCACCAGTTGGCGCGGTCGCTGCCGTTGCCGCCTTTAAATAAGTGATCCACATCCTTGTCAGTCATTTGTTCGGCTGCGATCAGAACCGCGAATGCACCTGATACGCCCAAGTCCAGACACTTCCTGTTGTTCATCCAGACAGCTTGCATCTGTGGTCGGTCAGCGCTGAATAGGACGCGATCGAATTGCGGTAAGACGTGGAATGCCGGCTTGCCAAATTTGTTGGTGTACGCCTGTCGCGTCATCAAGCCGTCGCGGAATACGAAACAGGCGTCAGGTTCGATGAGGTAACATGCGTCGATCATTGTTGGCACATCCTCATGTATTTCTGTTGCGCGATCGTAGCGGTATCGCCGCTGACGACTGCTAGCTCGCCTAATAAATCGCGTTCGATATCAGGGCGAAGTTTTGGGCAATCGCCGTCCTGATCGATGGTCGCTGCATAAAGCGCTGTAGGGTCGTCTTTGATGGTCGCCGCATACGCCTTGCAGTCCATTTTCCATCTGGCATGAGCCGCGCGTTGCTCGTCGTTCAAACGGTCCAAGCCCGGACTGCGAAACGTTCGGCGAATGGCCGCTGTGAGCGCGTCTAGTCGCTTGGTGATTTCAAGTCGGCGCGCCATTCAACATACGCTCCAATTCGTCTAGGCGGCTGCGCAGTTCTTCGATGGCGTCCACATCGGCCAATCGAGCCAGTGCGGCGGCAACGTCTTTCGCTTCTGACGCAGTGATGTCGCCATTGCGGAGCGCTTCGCGAACGTCATCGGGCGTTGCATCTTCGAACTCGATTGTTCGGCCGTCTTTCGGCAGCACATGAGCCAGGACGATTTCAACCGCCCAACGCTCGCCCTTCCCTAATGCTTCCTGCAATTTGGCGATGGCATCCGGTCCAAGCGCCTTCACTTGGGCTAACAATTCGCGGCTGACTTTGGCTTTTGCACCTTTGGGCCGTCCGCCAGAACCGGGCGCAAATTTGCCGCCCGCCAATCGAACGACGCTAAAATTAGTGTTGGCATGCGTCGTCATTTTAGACGTGCTCCACATGGATGCCGTTGGCGATGCACCAACGTTCGAGACTTTCGGTCAGGGTGTAGCTGTTGCCGTCCCGGCGATATGCTTTTGGGAACGCTCTTGTGCGGCGGTAGTACGCCAACAACTGACGGCTTGGATTTCCCATGAGGATCAACACGCTCAAGTGATCCAACAGAGGAGTTGCTGCCGGCGCAGGAAGGCACACCCGCGCCGGCAGCTGGAAAGCGCGCTTGGTCATCTCAAGCTGCTTCCGATAGAGCGATGCTCATCACTTCGTGAGGCGTGATGTTGGCTGCAACGCTGATGTGTTGGACCGCATCGCCAAACCAATTGCGAACGGCGTGGATTTCGTCCGTGGTATTATCAAGATCGCGAATTGCGGCATCTGCCATTCGCGTTGCGGTCTCAATATCTGGACCGTCAGCAAGGATGTCTTGTGGAGTAGGCTTTCGCAGCGCTGCCGTTTGCGCAAAGCGGTTCACGGCGTTTGTGCGCGCAATGCTCTTCTCAAGCTCAGGGCGCATCACATCGGGCATTTCCAGCACGTCCCAATTGTCAAACATGATTGCGCCGATTTCGCCGGTAGCGTCCCTGTGAGCGAGTTCGATGATCT
>NZ_JBFUGJ010000565.1:0-2488 GCF_056402975.1 Mesorhizobium sp. P3_A9
CCATAGAGCGCACCAATCAGCGTTACGGCGAAGGTCTGCATGGTGATGGGAACCGGCACCATCGGCACTTCGATGTAAGATGACAGCGCCAGGAACAGCGTACCGAGCACGACGGCGCCGGCCTGCCAGGCGAGCGAGCGATCCTGGAGCCGGAGCGGGCTGAAGGACGGCTTGCTGGACGTGAATGCGATGTCTGTCATGAGGATTCCTTCGGTCGATTTCAAATTATAGATAATTTCTGCCTTCGATCTATTATCGAATCCACATTTTCGCTGACATAGCAACCCTTCCCACGACAAAGACCGCCCGACCTGCGTCGCGACACGCTTCAGATCATCATTTTATGGACGTCGTGCCCACGTTTGGGCGACATGTATCAGCCCACGATCGCGAAGGCTTCGCGCGTCGCGCCGGAGGCCGTCTTGACCGGCTTGCGGCCAATCCACTGGACATGCCGCCCCAGCGTCGCGGCCGCCGATTCGGTGTTTCCTTGCCGCAAGGCGGTCAGGATCGCCCGATGATCCTGATCGGTGCGCGTCTCCCACTCCGAACGCCATGCCGCGAACAGGAAGCGGGCGCTGGCGGCATGCAGATCGTCGATGGTGGCGAGCAGGCGCGGCATGGCGCATGGCGCCAGGATCAACCGATGAAAGGCGCGGTTGGCTTCCTCCCATGACCGGACGTCGCGGGATTTGTCGCCGGCTTTGGTCGCTTCTTCGGCGAGATCGAGAATGGCTGATGTCAGATGCGGAGCGGCATGGCGCAGCGCCAGCACTTCGAGTGCTGCCCGCATCTCGGCGACTTCCTTGACCTCGCCGAGATCGAAGGCGGCGACGCGCACGCCGCGGCGCGGCTCGCTGACGGCCAGCCCTTGCGCCTCAAGGCGACGGAACGCCTCGCGCACCGGAACATGGCTGGTGTGGAACTCCTCGGCGACATGATCCTGGCGCAGCCGGGCGCCAGGCTCGATCGCGCCAGAGATGATGCGGTCCGCCAGCACCTTGCTGATGCGCACCGCGATGGTGTCGTCCGTGCCCTTTGCCATGTTTTATAGATAATTTGCCGCGGGGCTGCTTGTCGAGACGGTGAGCCATGTTCGCCGACGTTCTCCCCAGCACAAAGCCAGGGGAAACTCCGGAGAAAGCCGGCCTCAGTTCACCCGGCTGATGCAGAAATCGATGACGTCGATCAGCGCCGATTTCTGCGGCGTTTCTTCCAGCGGCGCCAGTGCGTCGCGGGCGATCTCGCCGAAATGGCGGGCGCGGCCGATCGTGTCGGCGATGGCGCCGTGGCGGGTCATCAGGCCGATCGCCTTTTCCAGGCCCGCGTCATCGACGACATTGTCCTCGATGGCGCGTTTCCAGAAGGTGCGCTCGGCCTTGGTGCCGCGSCGGTAGGCGAGGATSACCGGCARGGTCACCTTGCCCTCGCGGAAATCGTCGCCGACATTCTTGCCGAGATCCTTGCTGGTGCCGCCATAGTCAAGCGCATCGTCGATGAGCTGGAAGGCAAGGCCGAGATTCATGCCGTAGGAGCGCAACGCCGCGCGGTCGTTGCGGGTCGCCTGGGCGATGACCGGGCCGACTTCAGCGGCAGCAGAAAACAGCGCGGCGGTCTTGGCCTTGATGACGGCGAAGTGCTCGTCCTCGGTGGTTTCGAGGTTCTTGGCGGCGGCAAGCTGCATGACCTCGCCCTCGGCGATGATCGACGCGGCGCTCGACAGGATGTCGAGCGCTTCGAGCGAGCCGACATCGACCATCATGCGGAAGGCCTGGCCGAGCAGGAAGTCGCCGACCAGCACGCTCGCCTGGTTGCCCCAGATCATGCGGGCGGTCTTCTTGCCCCGCCGCATGCCGCTCTCGTCGACGACGTCGTCGTGAAGGAGCGTCGCCGTGTGCATGAACTCGACCGAGGTGGCGAGCTTGACATGGCCCTCGCCGGAATAGCCGAACATCTGCGCGGCGGCGAGCGTCAGCATCGGTCTGAGCCGCTTGCCGCCGGACGAGATCAGATGGTTGGCGACCTCCGGGATCATCTCGACGTCGGAGCCGGCCTTGGACAGGATCAATTCGTTGACGCGGCCCATATCGGCGGCCGTCAGATCGATGAGATCCTTGATGGAGGCGGGTTCCCGCTTCCCGTTTTCGATGTTGAGAACGACACCCACGACAATCACTCCCGTCTTGGTACAACGCGTGCGACGGCACCCTTAGTCCCGATACGGACTCTAGGGCGGCGGACACGGCCACGGCAAGTGGCGAATTGGCGCGGCGTTGGTGACAGGCCTGTTAACCGAGCCGGAGGGAGCGCGGCTCTGCCCCCGGAAGCGCCGCCCGTTTACATCAATAGCGCAAACTGCGAGTTTCAYMCGATGATAGARCTTGTCCGCACCAACGAYGCCGTGATCATCTCCTTTGTCGAATCGCTSATGCGCGAYGCCGGCATCGSCTGYTTYGTCGCCGAYCAGAAYATGAGCATTCTCGAAGGG
>NZ_JBFUGJ010000566.1:0-2484 GCF_056402975.1 Mesorhizobium sp. P3_A9
TCCCGCGACCGCGCTCCCGACCACAGCGCCCGAGATCATCGTCGAATGCCGCGGCATCGAATTCGGCTATGGACTTGGGCCGAAGGTGCTGCGCAATGTCGATCTCGCGGTTCAGCGCGGCCATATCCACGGCCTCATAGGGCCGAATGGCTCCGGAAAGAGCACGCTCGCCAACGTCATTTCCGGCCGTCTCTCGCCTCATGCCGGCCAGGTTCTGGTCAAGGGGACAAGGGTCGACGGCATGCCTGCGAGCAGCCGCTCGAAACTCGGGCTCCGGCGAACCTTCCAGGCCGCGCAACTGGTCAAGGAACTGACACCGACGCAGAACGTCATGGTCGGTCTGTTCGATCGTGTGCCACGCATTGTGGGCCGTGCCGCGTTTTGGCCGATGCTTGCGTCCGGCCGCCGCGATATGGCGGCGATGCATCGTCGCTCCGCCGAAACACTTGCCCTTGTCGGGGCCGGCGAATGGACGTCCCGGCAGGTCGGAGATGTTCCGCACGGCATCGAACAGCTCACTCAACTCGCGTCGGTCTGCGTGGCGGGGCCGGATGTCATCGTTCTCGATGAGCCGGCGACCGGCCTCTCGGCGAAGGAGGTGAGGCATCTGGCCACGATCCTCGCCAATCTCAAGAGCCAGGGCGTCACGATGATCATCATCGAGCACCAGACGCGTTTTCTGTTTCCGCTGTGCGATCGCGTCACCGTGCTCAACGCCGGCGAAGTGATCCTAACCGGGTCGGCCGACGAGGTGCGTGCCGACCCCGTGGTCAGACAGGTTTATCTCGGCGAATGAACGAACAATCGTCCCCCGTACTGGAGATCAGCTCGCTGAGCGCTGGCTATGGCCGCTTCGACGTCGTGCGCGACATCGGGCTCTCGGTTGGCAAGGGTGAAGCGGTTGCACTGCTTGGCCCCAACGGCGCCGGCAAGACCACTGTGCTGCGCGCGATCATGGGCCTGGTCAAGCAGCGGCGCGGCCTGATCCGCATTGGCTCGACAGATGTATCCGACCTGCCGACCCATCGCATAGCGCGCGGCCTCGCCGCCATCGCGCCGGAGGGGCGGCGCCTGTTTCTCGACCAGTCGGTGGAAGACAATTTGCTGTTGGGCGCGCTGCATTTGCGGCATGACCGAGCGAGGGTCGAGAGGCTGCTGACCTCGGTCTACGATCTTTTCCCGGTGCTGAGGAACTATCGCCACCGGCTGTCGTCGTTCCTCAGCGGTGGGGAGCAGCAGATGGTTGCCATCGGCCGCATGCTGATGAGCGACCCCGAGATCATGCTGCTCGACGAACCCTCTGTCGCGCTGTCGCCGGTCGCCGTCGACATCGTGGTCAAGGCGATGCTGGAACTGCGCAAGCGCGGTGCGTCGCTCCTGCTCGTCGAACAGCGCATCGATGTGGCAACCCGGGTCTGCGACCGGCTCTATGTCATGACGCATGGCGAGATCGTCGAGGAAATGACGCCCGAAATTGTCCGTTCCGGCGGCATGTCGATACTCAACAAATATCTCGGCTAGCGGCAGGCAGGCATAGCCCTTTCAACGCAATGAAATACGCGGTCAGTGGCCGAGCCTTCCGATTGAGGCTCGGCGCTGCCAGCGGGCTCGCCTGCGCCATGACCCAGGACTCGCCCAGATGTGTATTTGCCTGTTACCGGTATCTAGATTCAGCTTAATCTTGGCCGTGATGGCAGTCTTCAATGACTCTGAAAAAAAGATGAGTATCTCAAGTAAATAGTTGATTTCAAATGATTTTATTGACGTATGAGTGCGAGATAGTTCGAATGGAATTGATCTGCTACCGCTAACATTTTTCCTTGCAAAGGCTCCTGAACCGGCCTAGCTTGCGTTCGATTGGTGGCCAGCACGCCAAACGGATAGCGAAAGAATTCCAAACGGCCTGGGGAGGTTTTTCATGTGCAATGATGTGGCGCTCGCAGAATTGCTTGCGAACAAAATGGATGGAGGCCGCTCTCGGCGGGAGTTTTTCAAATTGCTCGCCGCCGCCGGGTTGGCGGTTCCGCTGATGGGGAGGTCGGCTTACGCCGCCGATACCGCAGGAATCTTGAAGAAGCGCCTGAACTTCATGGATTCGTTCTACACCCTGAACAATGATTACTTCAATCAGATGGACAGCGGCGCCGGGCAGGCGGCCGCGGTGCTCAACATCGCGGAATCGCGCGAATTGAACAATGGCGACGTCAACGTCCAGAAGAGCCATGTGGAGAACGCCCCGAACCTTGGCATAGACGGCATCACCATGGTGGCCGCGACCGAGGGGTCGGAGGTCGATCTGCTGCGGTTGGTCAACCGGTTACGCATCCCGACCGTCAACAATCACACAAAGGCGGTTTGGAACACGCCGGTCGACAGTGGCGATTATTATGTAGCGTTCCATGCTCCCGCAAATGTCACGGCCACCCGGGCACGCTCGGCACAGGTGTTCGAGAGGCTGGGCGGCAAAGGGAAGGTCGTCTATAT
>NZ_JBFUGJ010000567.1:0-2471 GCF_056402975.1 Mesorhizobium sp. P3_A9
CATGTTTAGCAAGATCCTGATCGCCAATCGGGGCGAGATCGCCTGCCGTGTCATCCGCACGGCTCGCAAGCTCGGCGTGCACACCGTCGCCGTCTACTCGGATGCCGACGCGAAATCGCTGCATGTCGAGATGGCCGACGAGGCTGTTCATATCGGCCCCTCGCCTGTCGGCGAAAGTTATCTGCGCGGCGGCAAGGGCGAAGCCGAACTGTTGGCGTCCTGCTATCGCAGGTCGCTAGAACTCGCGGCCGCCAATGATTGCCGCACAGTGGCGTTTCCGGCGATCTCGACCGTGTTTACCTCTACCCGAAAGACGAGGCGACCGAGATCGCTGTCGGCACGGTCAGCATGGTCGTCGAAGAGAAAAACATGCCCGAAACCATCATCTTCTGCTGCTTCGACGAGCATACGGCGCAACTATACCAGCGAACCGTTGCTGCGCTCCGGAAAGGCTGAACTGATGGACCAACAGATTCATCAGCACAGGCAAACCAAAATTCCCGCCAACGAACTGGCGGCGGCGAAAAATATTCGCTACTGCTTAGCTCTTGCAGTGCAATGGGGACAGGGCAGGAATGGAACTGAAATATTGCCGGGGGACGGCTGCTTCGCTACTTGCAGGATTGCTTATATTCACAACAGCTGGCGCCAGCCAGGCAGAGTCGCTCGCAGGGAGCAAAGGGCATACTCGCTTTCCTGTCTATATCACACCGGGTTCGACAGGAGGTTGCAGCAAGCATTACCGCGAATACGTCGCCGCGCGCGGCCATTCCGCCTACGCAATGACGCCGTTCACCTGGGGAACGGAATTCTCAATCTGCGGTATCTCCTTGAATGCACCCTCGCAGCAGGCGGCGGAGGACAAGGCAATGAAGTCCTGCGAATCGGGCCGGAAAAAGTGGAAAGTTTCCACAGCCGGGGCCTGTGCCATCGCCGCATCAAAATAGGTTTCGGACCGCAAGCTTCTTCCTGGGGGAAACAGAATGAAATCCGCGACCATCAAACGGACAGCCGTGTCGATGTTGGCCGGACTGCTTGTGGCCATGACAGCCGGTGCCGCGACAGCGGGCTCGCTTGCTGGCAGCAAGGGAGACGTGCGGTTCCCGCCGACCCTGGGCTCCGGTCCGAAGAGCGAATGCAACGTTGMCTACAAGGCCTATATCGCGGCGAGCGGTCATTCGGCCTACGCCACGACCTTTTATTCGCGCGTTGTCGACCTCTACATCATCTGCGGGACGAAGCTCAACGCGCCGTCTCAGAAGGCGGCGGAAGAAATGGCGTTGCGCGGCTGCCAGGCCGGCCTGACGCGGTGGAAGGTCAAGACCGCAAGCGGCGGCTGCGCGATCTCGGCATCGAAGTAGGCAACCAGCCGAGACTTTTTTCCGAATGGGGTGAACAGAATGAAATCCGGAACCTGCAAACGAGCAGCTACCTCGATAGTCGCAGGCTTGCTGATGGTGGCGACCTCCAGCGCCGCCATGGCTGGATCGCTGGCGGGAAGCAAGGGCGACGTGCGTTACCCAATAAACATTCCCGTGGGGACCACCGGAGGCTGCGGCAAGATCTATGCAGCGTATGTCGCAGCCGCCGGCCATTCGGCCTTCGCGGCAACGCCAATCGTTCCGGCGAGCGAGTATTTCATTTGCGGCGTGAAGCTGAATGCACCGTCACAGAAGGCGGCCGAGGAACTGGCGCTGAAATCCTGTCAGGCCAGCAAGAGCAAATACAAGGTCACCGTCGCCGGCGCCTGCAGTCTCGCCGCCTCCAAATAGGCTGGAAGGCGCGCGGTTTTTCGCTTTGGGAGAGACAAAATGAAATCCACGAATTCCAGGCGAACAGCCATGGCGATACTGGCCGGGTTGTTGATGATCGCCTCGTCCGGCTTCGGCATGGCCGCGTCGCTGGCGGGCAGCGAGGGGGACAAGCGTTTTCCCCCGAATTTGGGCGTCTCGAAGTCCCCATGCGCCAAGGCGTACAAGGCCTATGTTGCGGCCAGTGGCCATTCCGCTTATGCCACCACCCCATATTCAAGGGTGGTTTCATTGTACATCCTATGCGGTGCGCAGCTGAATGCGCCGTCGCAAAAGGTGGCGGAAGTGTTGGCGATGAAATCCTGCGCGGCCACGCGTGCGCACTACAAGGTGACGAACGGCGGCGCCTGCGAGATCGCCGCTTCGAAGTAAGCCGGCGCCTGCCCAATGGCGCCGCCCGTGACAAGACCCGGGAGGCTCCATGTTTAGCAAGATCCTGATCGCCAATCGGGGCGAGATCGCCTGCCGTGTCATCCGCACGGCCCGTAAGCTCGGCGTGCACACCGTCGCCGTCTATTCGGATGCCGACGCGAAATCGCTGCATGTCGAGATGGCCGACGAGGCTGTGCATATCGGYCCCTCGCCKGTCGGYGAAAGTTATCTGCGCGGCGACAAGATCGTCGCGGCGGCGCTTTCGACGGGGGCGCAGGCCATCCATCC
>NZ_JBFUGJ010000568.1:0-2466 GCF_056402975.1 Mesorhizobium sp. P3_A9
GCGCATCTTCTTGGCGCGTGCCTCAGGGCTGGGCATGGACCTGCAGCCGTTTGCCAACGATGGGAGCCTGTTGCTGGAACAGGTTGATCCTGCAGAATTGTCGCCGGGCGAGTTGTCGTCACGCGTCCAGTCGGCTGTCGAGCAATCGAATGCGAGAATTGTGGTGATCGATAGTTTGACTGGCTACCTCAACGCAATGTCGGAGGAGCAGCATCTCGTGTTGCAGATGCACGAGATCCTCACCTACCTTAACCAGAAGGGTGTTGTGACGATCCTGCTTTTGGCCAATCATGGACTGATCGGGCAAATGGCCTCTCCTGTCGACATGACCTACCTCTGCGATTCGGTCATGCTGCTGCGGTTCTTTGAAAGCGGCGGCCGGCTGAGACGGGCTATATCGGTCGTCAAAAAGCGCGTTGGCCCTCATGAGGATACCATCCGCGAATTCAAGATCAGTGCGGCGGGCCTCGCCGTTGGGGAGCCGTTGGAAGAGTTCCGGGGGATTTTGACTGGTGTGCCTACCTATGAGGGCAAGCAGGGCGATCTCCTCAACGACAAGGCATCGTGATGCCATCTGACTGCGGTGTGCTCATACTTGCGCCAGTGGGACGTGACGCAAAGATTGCGGCGTCGATACTCGCCACGAATGAAATCCGCTCGCACATCTGCCCAAGCCTGGATGAAACCCTTTCGCATCTGGACGAGGCCCAGTGTCTGGTGGTTGCCGAGGAGGCCCTGATCAGCTCCGACCGAAATCAATTTGCATCCTGGTTGGAGCACCAACCAACGTGGTCGGATTTCCCGATCGTGCTCTTGAGCATGCGGGGAACAGAAATCGACAAGCGGCTGTCGTTTCTGGATGGTTACCTTATTGTCCTGGAGCGACCGTTCCTGGCCTCCAGCCTGGCAAATTCTGTGCGCTCCGCACTGCGCGCCCGTGCCCGCCAACTTGAGGTGAAGTCCTATATTGAACAGAGGCAGGAAATAGCCGATCGGCAGAAGTTGTTGATCCGAGAACTCCATCACCGTGTCAAAAACACGTTGGCCAATGTCCGTGCAATGATGAGTGCGACCGCTAGGTCGAGTGGCAGCGTGGAGGACTTCACGCGAGATTTCTCGGCCAGAATTGTTTCTCTGGCTGACACGCACTCGATGCTGACCGACGACTACTGGCAGATGGCTTCCTTACATAAGCTGCTTGAATCGGAGCTGCGACATTACGATACCAGCGACAAGTCCCGCGTATTGCTCGAGGGACCGGATGTGTCGCTAGTCGCTGACATTGCGATACCGGTCGGTATGGCGTTCCATGAGCTTGCATCCAATTCATCGAAGTATGGTGCATTATCTCGACCTCAAGGCCGCCTTGAAATCAGGTGGTCGGTCGGCAGCTCAGGCGACGCTAGGGTCGTCAATCTTAATTGGCTGGAAAAGGGCGGTCCTGCGGTAGAGCAGCCCAAAAGGCGCGGTTTCGGCACGACGCTGCTTGAGAAGGTTGTGGCGGTGCAGTGCGATGCCAAGCTCGAATTGAACTACCACCGCGACGGTTTCCACTTCGCAATGGCTTTGCCTGTGCGTGAGACCAGGCTGGTGCCTGGCTATTGACGGCGGCGCGCGTGGCTGGCCGGTTCGAAGGCAGCGAATGACGCCGCGAAGTCAGGCGAAGCAGGCGATTTTCGCTAGAAACCCTTCGCCTGCKGATAAGGCGACGGCTTCACAGGCGTGCCGGCCAGGTAGTTGGAGAACTCGCGCTCAAGGGCAGCCACCGCAGCGTCTTTGGTGTCCTCCCTCTCGCGCTGACCGCCATGGACGCGCCAGCGCTTGTCGTTCGTGCTGATCGACCAGAACCATTTGTCCTTGCTCGGCCCGTGCTGCTCGCCAAGCACGCGGTCGACGCCGGAGCCGAGGAACGACGGCTCGAAATCTTGGGGACGAACGGTCTGGCCTCCAATCACAGTTCGCGCCCAATCGAGCCAGAGCCGCGCGTCACGATCCCGGACAAACTGGACGGCCTCAACTAAGGTCTCAAACGACCAGATCGGCTCRCCGTCCTCGAGGACCTCATAACCATCCTCCGCAGCATCGCGGACCTTCAACCTATCAGCCGGCATGCGATCATCCCTTGTACGGCCTGTCAGTCGACTAAGCCCGCATCCTGGTAACGAAGCGCCTTATCGATCGCCTCAGAGGCGCTGCCTGTATCTTCCTCAATTTCCACTCTGCTGAAGCCCAGCGTCTTCGCGTCGGCAACGAGCATCTCCGTCAGCTCGGCGACGGAGACATCGTCGGTCTCGTGGATATTGTTTGAAATCCATTCGAAGCGGAAATTCGTCCCGCGTGCACTCATCAGGCCAAGCTCGGTCAGACGTCGAAAAGATCGTCGGGACCGTGGCCCTTCACATCGATGATGTCGGGTCGATCGATCTCGTGGATGATGTCAGGTGTGTTGTTCCGGGGACTGCCTAC
>NZ_JBFUGJ010000569.1:0-2457 GCF_056402975.1 Mesorhizobium sp. P3_A9
GGCGAACGGCACCAACCAGGCAGCGATCAATCTCGGCGCCGCCATCCCGGGGCTGCTCAACACCCAGCTCGCCATAGCCATTGGGGAGCCGGCGCAATCCTCGCCCTGGCTGGCGATCGACGGCATCGGCACCACCGTGCGGACGGCCCAGACGCGCATCAAACTGACGGCCTCCGTCGGTGTCGGCACGCCCGGCCTCGGCGGCGGCATCAGCCTTTTGGCCGTCAATCTGCCGCTCAATGTGGAAGTCGCCTACGCCGAGGCCAAGCTGACCGACATCACCTGTCCGACAGGGGCTTCCAGCATCAGCGTTTCCATCGCCGCACACCCCGGCATTGCCCAGCTGAACCTGGCCAACAGCAACAACCCCTCCGGCTTCGCCGATTTCAGCCAGCCACAGACCTTCACCAACGCCGAGATCGCCGATGTGAGCCTGAGGATCCTGCTGATCAACATCCCGCTGATCCAGGTGATGGGTTCGGCCGCGACGGCGATCACCAACAACAGCCCGCAGACCCTGACCTTCAACGCGACCGACATCGCCAACAAGACGATCAAGACCGTTTCGACGCGAAACATCTCGCAGTCGCTCACCACGTCGCTGGTCAACAACCTGTCGCTTTCGGTCAATGCGCTTGGTCTCGGCATCGATCTGACCGCCCTGCTCGGAACGGTCAAACCGGCAGTGGTGGCCCTGCTCAACACTGTAACGGCGCCCGTCGACGACTTGCTCTACAATGTGCTGTCGGCCCTCGGTGTCGGTGTCGGCCAGGCCGACGTGCGCGTCACCGGAGCGACCTGCGGACGCGCAGTGCTGGTTCAGTAGGGCATTCTACGGCCAAGCGGATCGCTTGGCCGTACGACTGCTGAACGCCGTCAATCGAGCCTACCAAGGAAGCGACCGAGGGCCGGCAACGAGAGCGCCTCTTCCTCGACAGCAACGCCGCCATCCAAGACAGGCGCGACAGCTCCGATATCCCCGGGCAACGRCCAATTCGCCGGCTCTCCAGCGAAATTGAAGACACAGAGCAGCCTTTCGCCGCTACCTTCGCGGATGAAGGCGAGCACGTCGCCTTCGGTGTCGAGAAATCGGATCGAACCGCTGACCAGTGCCGGATGGCGCTTTCGCAAGGCGAGCGTCGAACGGTAGGCGGACAGCACAGAATCATCGTTGCCGTTCTGCACATCCGCGGCACGGGCGCGGTGGCTGTCGGGGACCGGCAGCCAGGGCTTGCCCGTCGAGAAACCCGCATTGTCGGCGCCGGCTTCCCAGACCATCGGCGTGCGGCAGCCATCCCTCCCCTTCACGCCGGGCCAGAAGCGAATGCCGACGGGATCGCGCAGATCCTCATAGGCAAGCTCCGCTTCCTCCAGGCCGAGCTCCTCGCCCTGGTAGAGGCAGATCGAGCCGCGCAGGCAGGCGAGCAGCATGATCGAGAATCTGGCCACAGCTTCGGCATCGCCGTCCGGCCGCGTCCAGCGGCTGACATGGCGCACCACGTCATGGTTGGAAAACGCCCAGCAGACCCAGCCGTCGGCGACCGCATGTTCGAAGGCCTCGACGCAGCCGCGCACATGCGCCGCGGAAAACTGCGAACCAAGCAGGTCGAACGTGTAGCACATYTGCAGCKTGTCGCCGCCGGAGGTGTAGGCGGCCAGCGTCTGCAGCGARCGGCCYTCRTCGCCGAYTTCGCCGACGGCGGCGCGGYCYTSATACTCRTCGAGCAGCGCYCGGAAGCGCCKGAGGAAAGCMAGGTTYTCCGGCYGYGTCTTGTCGAACAGATGYTCCTGRTARAGGTAGGTGTTGGTCTCGSTGTTGGTGCCGGCGACACTCGACGCCAAAGGCGGATTGCTGCGCAGCCAGCGGTCGTGGACATAGTAGTTGACCGTGTCGAGCCGGAAACCGTCGACGCCGCGCTCGAGCCAGAAGCGCACCGTGTCCAGCAGCGCATCCTGGACCTCGCGATTGTGGAAATTCAGGTCGGGCTGCGAGGCAAGGAAATTGTGCATGTAATATTGGCGGCGGGTCGAATCCCACTCCCAGGACGGGCCACCGAATACGGACAGCCAGTTGTTGGGCGCGTTGCCATCGGGCTTGGTATCGGCCCAGACGTACCAATCAGCCCTAGGATTGTCGCGGCTGGCGCGGCTTTCGATGAACCATTCGTGCTTGTCGGATGAGTGCGACAGCACCTGGTCGATGACCACCTTCAGGCCCAGCCGATGAGCCTCGGCGACCAGAGCGTCGAAATCTTCCAGCGAACCGAACATTGGATCGACGTCGCGGTAATCCGACACGTCATAGCCCATGTCGGCCATAGGCGACTTGAAGAAGGGCGACAGCCAGACGGCATCGACGCCGAGCGAGGCGATGTGGGCAAGCCTTGCCGTGATCCCCTTGAGATCGCCGCTGCCGTTGCCGGTGGTGTCCTGGAAAGAGCGCGGATAGACCTGATA
>NZ_JBFUGJ010000570.1:0-2444 GCF_056402975.1 Mesorhizobium sp. P3_A9
AAGCGGTGGCGAGTTGCCCGATCGCTCGGCCCTTCGTACCGGCACTCGGGAACTTCTTATCGTGAGTCGAGCTTTTGTTACAGAAAGCGACTTTGGTTTGGATGCAGGCAAGCTTTTCTCTCTTGCCCTCTCCAGGTCCAATTTCTCTCTTGCTCTCTCGAGTTCCAGGAGGTCGACGTATGAGGCGTCAAMCGCCTCTACGTTCTTGCGCTGCTTGCTCCGCAGATGGAAATACAACAGCGCAAACGCCAGTATCATGGTTGTGGTGATCGTACCCGTTACGTGCTGGCTGTCGGCAAGCAAACAAAAAACAGCAACCGCTCCGCCAGCTATAGCTGCCCCGGTGACACTTGCCCGGGAAGGATCATATCTAGGCGGCGGGGCAACTAAGTCTGCCCGTCGCCTGGCGTCAAAGCTAATGCGTGAAGCATCCAATCTGACACCTCCGGTATCAAGGATATTTTAGCATCCTCTAATTAAATGAGGAACCACGCACGCCATCGTCCAAAAGGCTGTGTTTCGGCAACGCGATCCCACCAACCCTGGTGTCGGCTATTTTCATAGGAACGGTTGCCTGACAGACCGGCCTAAAGTCGTCCCGTAGCTATAAGCGCGATGGCGCCTATCCCGACTATGAATTTATGTCGCGCGAATAACGGTCCGGTCGCGATTGCAGCGACCACAAACTCCCTTGTCACGGCCGAAGTCGGACGTGGTTCCAAGTGCCCCCGTGATCTGGCCGACATGAGCTGGGGTTATATTCAGTTCATCCACGATACAACTATCGCATACGGCGTTCGGTTTCTGAGTGGTGATCCACGAATTGATGCGCTGGGCTGTGCTCATTTATATGCGTCCGCTCGTTTGCCGAAGGGCTTGCCGGTATAGGCGACCTTTAAACAATTAGCGGTATCTAATGTTCCGCACACTCGTGCTCCGAGCCGATTGCATTGAACCGTTCCGGCGCGCGCTCGTAGGTAGTGAATGGCCGGTGCAGTGAGGAACCCACCGCCTTGGGGCACTGACCACACCGGCCGCTTTTGGGCGGGGAAAGCGCCCGCGGCCTTAAGCTATGGGCGTTTTAGCAGACGCGCAATCGGCCGCATGTTCCACCCAGTCTTGGGGAACGATCCGTACCATCGCGAGTTGTGGGTGCGGCGGTCGATTCCCAGGATGTAGCCGCCCCCAATGAAAAGTCCGTCGCGAAGGCCACGCGGCGGGCTTTTTTGGTAGGACCAAGGTCTTAAGGGCCGCTTTCGAAGGTCTGACGTTACCGGTTTGGTTCCGGTAACATTCTTTGGGTGTTCTGTTATTTTAGCTATCATGAATATACTGTCGCCCGAGAGGGAGCGCAGCATGTTCGTTGACTATTACGAAGTTTTGGAAGTCAGCCCGAACGCCAATTCGGAAACGCTGGAACGCATATTTCGCTATTTTGCGATGCGCTATCATCCGGACAATCAGCAGACGGGCAATGAAGCCCGGTTCAGTGAAGTCGTGGAAGCGCATAACGTCCTCAAGGATCCCGTAAAGCGCGCCCAATACGACATCTTATATAGAGAGCATGCGGGTCTGCGGCTTCAATTGGCCGAGGAAGCAAGCGACGTCAAAGGCGTCGAGAAGGATGCTGTGGTCCAGGCCAAACTGCTTTCGCTGCTTTACGTGAAACGCAGGCAGGAGGTCGGCAATCCCGGAATTGGTGACGTGGAGATAGAGCGCTTGTTAGGCTGCCCCCGCGAGCATCTCGAGTTTCACCTCTGGTACATGAAAGCAAAGGGATGGATATCCAGGATCGAGAACGGAACGATTGCAATCACCGTTGAAGGGGTCGACCGCGCCAGCTCCGAACCGCGCCGTGATCCGACTGTTCGGCTACTAGATCATGCGGCGCAGCACTGACGGATTGCTATAGAAGCCCGCCGCCCCATTCACGGCAACGGCGGGCCGTCCCTAGGGATTAACGGGACTTGCTGAGGTGTTGGTTTGCCCCTGCTGAAAACGGCAGTGCAAATTCAAGGCCAGTTTGGATGGTCCAAAACGGGACATGCGCAGACCAAGGGCAAATCCTGTTGCTTGTGAGAGGGCCTAAAGTCTCAAGTAAGTAACGCAAAGGTCCGACGCCGCCCTCTTCAAAGGATTCTCTTGTTGGAAGTCAGGTACTTTCGGTCAATTGTCTGCAAACCGAGTGATCAGAATACGTTCAGACAAGATCGGGGGGCCGCGATGTATCGTATTCTCCGTGACTTTTGGAATGATCAACGCGGCATCGCGATGCTGCTGGTTGCAATTATGATACCTGTTCTCATAGGCTTTTCTTTGCTGGCCATCGACATGAGCCGGGCTACCGGGCTTCAACAACAGCTCCAGAAGGGTATCGACGCCATCGCTCTGGCCGCTGCCGCGGAACTGGATGGCAGATCGGATTCGATCACGCGGGCCAACCG
>NZ_JBFUGJ010000571.1:0-2432 GCF_056402975.1 Mesorhizobium sp. P3_A9
GCCCATGCCTCGTCATCTATAGGCTTGAGACTATCCGCCAGGATCATTCTGTCGCGCTGAGGATCCACATTCATAAAGGACCGCACGCCGTAAATCTCGCGCCCTTTGGTGGTCCTAACCCGCCCCATAACTAGCGACGGTAATGGCTGGTCTTTGTGAGTGATCCATTCGCCGAGTTTGAAGCGCCAGCTTACCGGTAGGCTAGGACCGAGCGGTTCCTCTGTCTGGCCGCAAGAGGGAACAAATTCCGTCATTTCAGTTCTCCAGATTTGGCCTCTCCAGGCCCATGCCGGAAGACCCGGCTGCCGGGGGAGAGAGGCGACTGGAGATCGCTGGCAAGCTTTTAGGCGCTTCGCCTTGGACATGGCTTGCCACCCCGGCCAAGAGGATTCTTGGTCCGCTGCTGCTTCGACCTTTTTGCAGGTAACCCCTTACCCTTGCCCAAAAGCATGGCCGAGAATCGGGAGTAACGCAAGGGCATCAATAAATTTTATTCTTGCGTGTCGTGCGTTAAGGCGCTTTCGCATAATATAGTGCAAGGCGTTTTCGCCTATCAAGTCAAGGTCAGTTATGCGAAAGCGCCTATTTGTTACTTTCAAGAATCCATATGGACTCCACAGTTATTTTATGGAATCCATATGTATCTGAACGATGCAGGGATACGTCCGTGAAACACGACCGCACATTCGATGAACTCACCCAGGCTTTAGCGCCCCGCACGGATTGGCGCGACACAGTCGGCGCGTTTGCTGTCGATCTGGCGGGCAAGTTGGCTACGGGCCTGGCGATCGGAATTGGGATTGCTGTCGGACGCGCGCTGGCGGGCTGAGACGGGTCGACCACATGACGCAACGTAAAGACTCAGCTATGTCTGAGGTGCGGCGGACCTGAAAAAGGGCCGTCCGGCCGGCGCCATTCGGGCAACCTCCCAGCGAGGGCGCCGGCCATCTCCAGCCTTAACGCTTATTCAATGCGCCTAATTTAGTATCCTGCGAATGCGCTTCTCGCTTTTTCTTTTTGGCTGGGCTGCATTTTGCTGTTGGGATTTTGCGACCAACGAGGGCCGATTCATCATTGGCCTTGGTGCGCGGGTTGCTAGGCTGATCCACCTCTTCTAGCGTTTCTTCGGCTTCGGCGTGATCKYYTCGATCCGCACCTTGTCGCCGATCTCCTTGGCCATACCGAACGCCTTCTGCTTGTCCTTCGTGGTCAAGACCGTACGCCAGCTGGGCTTCTCCAACACGCTCACGACGTAGGTGGTGGCTGGCTTGTCGGTCATGCCATTTCCCTCGGAATGACGATCCACGGCAAGGTTTCGAGTTGCATTTGAACCAGCCTAGTTTGAGCGCTGCCTTACTGTAATCAAATGCGCCCGCTTTTCGGGAGTGCCTTCGCCATACACCTTATCCAATATGGACAGCAGTTCGCGCGCCGCCTTCGAGTTGCAGGAATAATAGATCATTTGGCTATCCCGCCGGGTCTCGACCAGACCGAGCCGGCGCAGCTTGGCTAGGTGCTGCGACACGGACGATTGGCTTATCATCAGTTTTTCTATGATGGCGTTGACATGCATTTCGCCGGCATTGGCCAAATGGGTCATGATCAATAGTCGCGGAGGACTTGCTAGCCCTGCCAGAAACTTGGCCGCATGCTCGGCGTTGGCTACCAGCTTTTTCGAGACCATCGAACCCCCGCGAGAAGATACAATTGTATAAGATCGCGGGCTAAACAAGCGAATGCTAAAAATGGTTCCGTGCGGCGATCGCTAACAAACCCGCTACGGTTTGCCTGCCATAAGGCGGGCTTCCCGCACCACCGATGACCAGCTAGCCAGCCGTAGGCGGTCTAACCGGTCCGGTAGTGTTCCACTGGATGAACGGGACTTCGTCCCCGGTCACTTCCCGCACGGCTTTCAACAGCACCTCATGCAGGACGCGCGTCTGCCTGTAGTGGTCGCAGAACGGCGATATGAACGGCTTCACGATGCTGAGGTGTAGCGCTTCCGCTGCCACCAGAAAGCGCTCGATTTCAGCCTGCGATAACTGCTTTGAAGGTTTCGATCTTGCCATTGCGATCTCCATCGAAATCGCCCCACCCAAGGAATATAATCCTACGATTACAGACGCCCTGTAAAGCGACACCGAGCTTGTCCACAGAAGAACGAAARGAGAACAAAAACCTTGTGGGAAAAGCCAGCCACAGCGGGCGCTGAATTCGGATTGCCTGTACATTACAGGCACTGGCTGAAGTTTGCGGCGTCTCTGACAAAGACAAGTGCCGCAAACTCCGCGTGCCAGTATGTATGGCGCTACGCCCGCGCGCCGGAGGCGGTTACCGCCGTCTCCGGTTCGGGTGGAACCAAAATGGTGCAAAGTGGCATTCTTCGCAACTCGCAAATTCAACCGTTACGCTAGTTGTCCACCGTCTATTGA
>NZ_JBFUGJ010000572.1:0-2420 GCF_056402975.1 Mesorhizobium sp. P3_A9
GTGCTCGACGAAGAGGGCCTGGCGCTGATCGAGAAGAACACCGACACGGTGCTCGAAGAGATCGGCATCATTTTTCGCGATGACGCCGAAGCGCTGCAGCTGTGGAAAGAGGCTGGCGCCGACGTCAAGGGCGAGCGCGTGCATTTCCCGAAGGGGCTTTGCCGKTCGCTGCTGAAGACCGCGCCGTCCGTCTACACCCAGCATGCCCGCAATTCAGAACGGTCTGTGCAGATCGGCGGCAATGCCACTGTCTTCGCGCCGGTCTATGGCCCGCCCTTCGTGCGCGACCTTGACGGAAACCGCCGGTACGCGACGATCGAGGATTTTCAGAATTTCGTGAAGCTCGCCTATATGGCGCCGTCGATCCACCATTCGGGCGGCACGGTTTGCGAGCCGGTCGATGTGCCGGTCAACAAGCGCCATCTCGACATGATCTACAGCCACATCAAATATTCCGACAAGCCGTTCATGGGCTCGGTGACCGCGCCGGAGCGCGCCGAAGACACGGTGGCGATGGCCAAGATCGTCTTCGGCGACGATTTCGTCGAAAACAACACGGTGCTGACCAGCCTGATCAATGCCAATTCGCCGATGGTGTTCGACGAGACCATGCTTGGCGCGCTGAAAGTCTATTCGCGCCACAACCAGGCCTGCATCGTGACGCCGTTCATCCTCGCCGGCGCCATGAGCCCGGTGACGGTCGCCGGCACGTTGACGCAGGTCTTGGCCGAAGTGCTGGCCGGCGCGTCGTTCACGCAGCTGATCCGGCCGGGCGCGCCTGTGTTGTTCGGCACKTTYGCCTCGTCGATCTCGATGCAGTCGGGCGCGCCGACCTTCGGCACCCCGGAGCCGTCGCTGGTGTCCTATGGCGCCGCCCAGCTCGCGCGCCGCCTAGGCCTGCCGTTCCGCACCGGTGGTTCGCTCTGCGCATCCAAGGTTCCGGACGCACAGGCGGCCTACGAAAGCGCCAACACACTGAACTCGACCATTCTCGCCGGCACCAATTTCGTCCTCCACTCGGCCGGCTGGCTCGAGGGCGGGCTGGCGTCCTGCTATGAAAAATTCATGATGGACATCGACCAGCTCGGCATGACGCAGAAATTCTCCGAAGGCGTCGACCTGTCGGAGAACGGCCAGGCGATGGATGCCATCCGCCAGGTCGGGCCGGGCAGCCACTATCTTGGCTGCGACCACACCCAGGCGAATTTCCAGACCGCCTTCTACCGCTCCAACATCGCCGACAACAATTCCTACGAACAGTGGCTGGCCGAGGGCGAGAAGACGGCGCCGCAGCGCGCCAACGAGCTCGCCCGCCGCTGGCTGGAAAGCTATGAAGCGCCTTATCTCGACCCGAGCATCGACGAAGCGCTGAAGGAGTTTATCGCCAAGAAGAAGGGGTCGATGCCCGACGCCTTCACTTGAAAGGAGCCCGAGTCAGGCGGGGCTAAAGTCGCCAACATCATCCACAAGGAAGTCTGGCGGAGCGCCTTCTCCGATCCGGACAAGAAGGGATGAGTCTGTGCGCGGCATGATCGAAGAGATCACGGCCGCGCTTGGCGCCAACAACCTCATCCTGCGCGGCGGCTTTGTCTTTCATGACGACGAGGATGTTCCGCATGGCGCCTCGGGCGCGCCGGCAAGGTCCGTGCTGCTGGTGGGGCAAGCGGGGGCTGCACCCTGGCCGCATTTCCTGCGCTGGCGGGAGCAGCAGCCACAGACTATCGCCAATCCGCTCGACAGCTGGTCGGGGCAAATCATCGGCGCTGTGGCGGAGACATTCGGCGCGCGCGCGGTTTCGCCCTCGGACAAACCCTATCTGCCGTTCCAGCAATGGGCGATGCGGGCGGAGGGGCTAAAGCCGTCGCCGCTCGGCATCCTCATGCATCCGGAATACGGGCTTTGGCATGCCTATCGCGGCGCGTTGCTGTTCGAGGACGAGATTGCGCTTCCGGAGCAGGGCGAGGCAATCCATCTTTGCGATGCCTGCGTCGAGAAACCCTGCCTGAAATCCTGTCCGGTCGATGCCTATTCCAGGGAAGGCTTCGCCTACCAGGCCTGCCTGGCGCATGTGCGGGGGGCGAAGGGCGAGCCGTGCCGCAGCGGCGGCTGCCTTGACCGCAATGCCTGCCCCTATGGCACGGAGTATCGCTATCCGCCGGAGGTCCAAGCCTTCCACATGGCGAGTTTTTCACGGGCCGCCAACTGATCAACGCCACGGCTTGGTGARCTTCCATCTCTATCAGCATCTTGACGGCAGGCAGAAGCAGGCCTATTCATCAAGTCATCCGATGACTTGATGAATAGGCCGATGCAACCTGCCATCCGAACCAATCTTACCGACAGCGCGACCGGCAGCCTGCGCGCTGAAATCGTCGGTGGCCGCTGGAGCGTCGGCGAGCGCATTCCCAACGAGGCGGCCC
>NZ_JBFUGJ010000573.1:0-2388 GCF_056402975.1 Mesorhizobium sp. P3_A9
CCAGTGCCCAGTTTGGATAGCGACGGGACACGCCACGGAGAATGAATATGACACGCCGACCAATGATTTTGGCCAGCACCGCACTCGGGTTGCTCTTCTCAGCGCCGTTCGGGTCCCCGCTCGACAGTTCAGCACTCGGCGCGGCACGGTTCGTCGCATCCGCACCGCCGATTTTTATCAAGTTGAAATGTAAGGAGGGCGAGTCCGCCGAAGCCTGCGCGCTAAGGCAGCAGGCTCCGTCCGAAAACGCTGCTCCACCTCCAGCGACCGAAGCACAGCCTGCTTCTAAACCGCAGGAGCAGCCAAAACAGGCAGCCCCGGCGTCTGAGGCACCTCCCGTTCCAGCACCCACCGCACCGGCTGAACCGTCCGCGAAGCAACAGCCTGCTCAACCGGCCGAGCCGGCGCCGCAAGCCGAGCCTGCCCCCAATAAGGCTCCAGACGAACCGGCAGGCAAGCAAGCCCAGCCACCTGCGGATCAGGCGCCTTTGCCCAGCCCGGCTCCCCAGGCGCCTGCTGCGACCGCTAAGCCTGCCCCTGCGCAGGGCGAACAGCCGGCGGAACCTAAGAAAAAACCTGCCGCCGAGCAGCCTGCAAACCAACCCGTGACAAAAGCCCCACCTTCAACCGAGCAGCCCCCCGCCAGCGGAAAACCAGCCGTTGGTGAGCCGGCCGCGCCCGCCCAAAGCGAAAAGCCAGTCCAGGGCGAGGCGCCAGCCGATCCGAACGCTGCCCCCATCCTGGACAGCCAGAAGGACGCGAAGCGTCCGGGCAAGGATGGCAAGGTCGCCCCGCAGAGCGGCAGCGATGAGGTCACCGCGCCTGCGACCGCCCCCGCAGATGCCGCACCACCGCCTGCCGACGACAAGTCAGCGCAGCAGGAGATCAAGCCGGAGAAGATCGTTCCGGTGACGAACGAAAAGGGCACTCGCCGTGAAAAGGCGCCCGACACCCAAGCGCCGGAGCGTCCAAAAGGCGCCGATGTCCTCACGGAAATTGGCGGCCGGGTCATCATCCAGTTCAACCACCAGACGATCGTCGAGAGCAACGAAGCGCCGCGCATGAACCGTGGTGCCAAGGACGTGTATTACGAGGATCTGCCGGGCGGCCGCACCCGCGAGACGGTCGTTCGTGACAACGGCAACCAAATCGTCACCATCCGCAACCGCAATGGAGACGTCATCCAGCGCTCCCGCATCACGCCCGACGGGCGCGAGTATGTGTTGAGCTATGTCGACGAGCGGTATTACCAGGACGTGCAGGATTGGCGCGACCCTGGAGATGACTTGCCGCCGATGCGGCTAACCATCCCGCGCAAGCAATACATCCTGGAGTCGGATTTGGTAGAGGATCCTGGCGACTACTACACCTTCCTTGAGCAACCGCCCGTGGAAAAGGTCCAGCGCCTCTACTCGGTCGATGAGGTCAAACGCTCGGCGCGTGTGCGCGACATCGCCCGGCGCGTTGATCTCGACACGTTGAATTTCGACTCCGGCTCGGCGACTATCTCGGACAGCGAAGTCAAAAAGCTGCAAGGCGTTGCGGACGCAATGGAGCGGCTGCTGAAGCAGAACCCGGCGGAAACCTTCTTGATCGAGGGCCACACCGACGCCGTCGGTAGCGACAATGCAAACCTGGCCTTGTCCGACCAGCGAGCCGAGGCAGTTGCCGAGGCCCTCACCAATGCCTTTGGCATCGCGCCGGAGAACCTGACGACCCAAGGCTACGGTGAACGCTATCTCAAGGTGAACACGACAGGGCCCGAACGACAGAACCGCCGTGTCGCTATCCGCCGCATCACGCCCCTTGTGGCGCCTGTCGCCAGTTCCAACTGACCGACAAACTCGCAAGTCGGTAAAGCTCGCCGACTTGCGAGACCCTTGCCAGACCATGGTGCTATCTGCTACCCCGACGGGGGCTTTTTAAGAGTTCATTTACCGTCCGTCTTTAGCATCCCGCTTGCGGCTAAAGTAGCAGTTCCGCATCTTCAGGCAACACCGCCCGTCGCTTTTAGTCCAACTAGGAGCGACGGGTACTTCACCCGCGAGCCTACGGCTCTTTCTGCGGCGATCGAGCGGCCACCGGCTTTAAGTACGCTATCGATGCGACTGGAGATATCGAGCGCTCATGAATGGGTGATCGTCTGCGCTGGGATTGGTGCGGCCGAAAGTGCGCACATAAGTCCGACGTTGATCGATCCAATTGCTCTTACCTTTGTGATCGCAACAGAACACGCGCCTTAAGATCAGTAACCGTCCTGGCATCGGGCAATGTAAACCTGGCCATGACCATCTCGATATCGGCGTTGGCCCGCCGTGTCCGATCACCGCACCGGGATCGCGCCGACTGCGCCACCAACGACAGCACTTGTACCGGATCGCCGGCCAC
>NZ_JBFUGJ010000574.1:0-2384 GCF_056402975.1 Mesorhizobium sp. P3_A9
CACCGGCACGGCCGCGTCGTTCCTGTTGATGCACGCACCGGTCTTCCTCGCTGTCGGCCTCATTGGCGCGAATCGCTGCCTGCGGATTGCGAGCGTCGTCCTGCTTGTCGGGCTCCTGCTTTTCGCGGGCGATCTTCTCGCCCGCGATTTCCTGGGATCGAAACTGTTTCCGATGTCGGCGCCAATCGGCGGCACCCTGCTCATCGCCGGCTGGCTGGGGATAGCAATCTCCGCCCTGGTACGCCCGCGCTCCTGAGGCCAAAGTGGATCAATCCCGGGGACGTTCGGTGCGAACCCAAAGATCGCGATTGCGCACGGCCGGTTTCGTCAGGCGCCGCACCTTCGGCCGCTCGGCGGCCGGCGCGATGCCCCAGTAGTTGCGATAGATGTCCTCGAACAGATGCTTGATGGGATGCATGGATTTTCTCCCTTTGAATTGAGTTGAATCGATCCAATCGGCACGTAAAAAAATGGCGCCGATCAGCTCCGCTTGCGCTCCACAAGGAAGCGAAGGTCGCGAATCCAAGGACCGGTCCTGCTCCGGCGCCCGGACCTGTTGGTGGCCGACCCGATACTCCAGTCGTTGCGGTAGATGTCTTCGAACAGATAATTGACGGGATGCATCGCGCACCTCCCCTTCGTCATTCAGCAGAACAAATCTGCCCATTTGGATCGATTCAAACATAGATCCTCAACCATCTCCGGTCAAGTGAAATTTGAATCGATCCAACGAAAGTGCTAGGTGCAAATCCGGAACGTGCTAAATGCATGTCAGGAGGCCCGCACAATGGCGTCACTCACCGCAGGCAATCGAAGACCCGTCCGGCTGGCCGACATCGCCAAGGCTGCGGGTGTCTCGCACGGCACCGCATCCAATGTCTTCAGCCGCCCGGAAATCGTGCGCGAGGAAGTCCGTGAACGGGTCAAGGCAGCAGCCGAGGCGATGGGCTATGGCGGGCCGGATCCCAAGGGTCGCTTGCTGCGGGCCGGCAAGGTCAACGCCATTGGCGTCGCCACCGCCGAGCCCCTCTCCTATTTCTTCGACGATCCCTTCGCGCGGGTCATGATGGCGAGCATCTCGCAGGCCTGCGACGCAACGGGAGCCGGCATCTCCCTGGTCTCGGCTGCCAACAACGAACAACTGGCCTGGAACATCCAGAGCGCCCTGGTCGACGGCTTCATCGTCTTCTGCGTCGAAGGCGGTTCGCGCCTGGTGGAACTGGCGCGCGAGCGAAAACTGCCCTTCGTGGCGCTCGACCTCGCCTCCGAGGACGGAGCGGTTGCGGCGATCGGTGTCGACAACATCGCCGGCGCCAGCCTTGCGGCGCGCCATCTCACGGATCTTGGACATCGCCGTTTTGCGGTTCTGGCGCTGCCGTTCGCTGACGGCAGAACAGGTCTTGTCTCGCCCGAGCAGGTTCGGGCCGCGACCTATGCGGGAACGCGCGACCGCCTGACCGGCTATCTCGAGGAGCTTTCGCGGGTTGGCGTCGACACATCCAAAGTGCCCGTCTACGAGACTGCCAACGATGCGGCCACCACGATAGCGGGGCTCGAAACCATCTTCGACGCCGCCAAGGAGCCGCCCACGGCGGTCCTGGCGATGTCGGACAGAATGGCTCTGGTGGCGCTCGAATGGCTGAGCGCGCGCAAGCTCAACGTTCCCAAAGATGTTTCCGTCGTCGGGTTCGACGGTGTTCCGGAAGCAGCGGCGTCCGAACCATCATTGACCACCGTCGCCCAGCCGATTGCCGAGATGGGCCGTCTCGCCGTCAAGGCGATCCTTGAAAACGACGGCGGGGTCAGCCGTCATCAGTTGCCGGTCGAACTGATCGTGCGCGCCTCGTCGGCTCCGCCGCGCGGCTGAACCATACCCTCAGCGATTGGCTCTTGCGACGGCGGAGATGCCGAAAGACGCACGAACCGGCGTAACATCCTTTTGCGTCGTGCGGGCCTTGCCCGCGCCGCCGATGGTCGACAGCCATTCGAGATAGAAGGCGAGCGCGAACTGCATGGCGATGCCGGCTGATAGCAGCAGGCTGTCGTAGGCAAGCCCGCCCGGATTGATCAGTTTCATCACCTGCGCGRCCATGGCGATCACCGTACCGGCGATGAARACCGGCAGCGAGCGCTTGCCSAGTATCGCCAAAGGATGGTCTGGGCTGGTGCGGAACAGGTTCGACAGAGCCGGCAAGGCGACGATGAGGTAGCTGACCGCCAGGATGTGCAACAGCCGCGGCAGCGACAGGAAGGTCTTGTCGAAGCCACCGATGACCACGGGCAGCTTGAACCAGGTTATCTGCCCCCAGAGCGGGCTGTGCACCCAGACCAGCGCCGTCGCCACATAGGCCGCGGCCGCGCCGACCAGCCAGCGGTTGACCGGA
>NZ_JBFUGJ010000575.1:0-2382 GCF_056402975.1 Mesorhizobium sp. P3_A9
TTCCTCGCCCCCACGCAGTGGGGGAGAGGTGGCCCGGCGAAGCCGGGACGGAGAGGGGGACGCCCTCAACCAAGCCAAAGCCGGTTGAGGATGGAGCACGAGATCACTTGTTTCGCCGTGTCGCCTTCTCGTCGACCGTCGGCGCTGCCCCCGCTCCGTCTCGGGCTTCGCCCGATCCACCTCTCCCCCGCGTTGCGGGGGCGAGGAACCCAAGTCCTGTAAGGCCGAGCCTCCATCCAGAACTACGCAACCCAAGGAACCACCCCATGCCCAAAAAGACCAGAGCCGCCAAACCGCAGGCGCCGAAACTCCCCAAGGGCGAGGCCGAGCAGGTGCGCATCCGCCGCGAGGTCGGCCATGATTTCGCGCTSARSGACGACGCCTTCGGCCGCAAGCGCCTGGCCGCCGGCACGGCTGAAGCGCGGCGCGTCTACGAGGTGTCGAATGACGGCTACACCTCCACCGGCGGCATTGTGCGGGTGCGCACCATCGATCCGCTCGTCGGCATCACCTCGCTGTCGCGCCAGCAGCGCGAGGCCGGCCAGCGCTACCGCGAGGACTTCCAGTGCAGCCACCAGGCCAGCGTCAAACCGATGCGCTGGAGCGAACGCGTCGACGGCGGCCGCCATGGCGGTGGCATCGCCGACAGCGTCCTCGATGCCGGCCGCGCCCACGCCGCCGCCACCAGGGCGCTGGGGCACTGGGAGGTCGCGGCGGTGGCGCAAAAAGTCTGCTGCGTGGGGGAGTCGGTCAAAGGCGTGGCGGAACAGACAGGCGAGGGCAGGGACGTGGTGACGAAGCTGCTGAAAGTCGGGCTGGATCTGCTGGCGGTGCATTATGGGATGATGATGGGGAGGTGAGGGCGCCTTGAACAGGTCGACAGCCTAGCCTAGAACTTGGTCGACAATTGCCTCTAGCATTTCATCACGATGGCGCAGTTTTGGTGGGTCAATCATAATCAAACAGCCCGCCAAGAGATTGATGGGCAGTACCTCTGGTCTCCGAAAACTGAAAGCAACGGCGCGCGCAGCGAGTTCTATAACAACATGCGTCGAGCCACGCCCGGCGATCTAGTCATGTCGTTCTTCGATCAAGCCATACGCTATGTCGGCCGAGTGGCTGAGTTCGCCTTTACAGCGCCTAAGCCGCCCGAATTCAAGGAAGCTGGATCTTATTGGAACCAGGAAGGCTGGCTTCTCCCTGTATTCTGGACACCGCTTTTGCCGCCGGTGCGCCCGAAGGCATTGATAAATGTGCTGGGGCCGCTTTTGCCCGACAAGTATTCACCAATTAATGCCAGCTCCGGATCTGGCAATCAAAAGGCCTACTTGGCAAGTGTCTCGCCTGAGGTGTTTCAAACGATCGTCGATGGCGCGGCCTTTGACGGCGCCGCTCTGGCGCGTGGCGGTGCCAACAGCCTTACCTTTGAAGTAGTCAATGAACTGCTAGAAAACGCAGTTGAGCGTCGGATCAAGGAAGATCTCACCCTTGAGGACACCGTTAAGAAAAGCGTGATTCAAGCGCGGCGCGGCCAGGGGAAATTTCGTGCGAATGTTGAAACTATCGAGCGCTCGTGCCGGCTTACTGGCGTCACCAATCCGTCGCTTCTGATCGCCAGCCATATCAAGCCTTGGCGCTTGTGCACATCTGCGCAGGAGCGACTCGATGGCATGAATGGCCTGTTGCTCACGCCAGACGCCGATCACCTGTTTGACCGTGGGTTCATCAGTTTTGGCGACGAAGGCGAGGTTCTTGTCTCCTCACGTGTCGACAAAACAGATTTGCAACGTCTCGGGTTCGAGCAGTTGGCAATGCAGCGCTTTGGTTTCGCCGAAGCCCCCGTCGTCTGGTGTACAGGGACCTTCAGCCCGTCGCAGCAAGGCTATCTAGCACATCATCGTGCAGATGTTTTCGTGTCTTAACGAAGCCCAGTCTCGATGACGATCCGCCCGTATTGTCGGCGGTTCCGGTTAGACGAAATCCAAGCCAATGCGAGTTAACGACCCCCCAAGGCGCTGGACAAGATTTAGCGCATATTCGTATCGCAATTGGGAGACCACTTGCGCCTCCCGTTTCCGCTGCTTCAACCCCCTCGTACCCTTCTCTGTCACGAATACCTCGAATTTAAAGTCATTCGAGAACTCTCCACGCTTGTCTGCGTAGAGCATGTGCCAACCAGGCGCTGAAACGTCGTTTGAAGGATTGTTAAAGCAGAAGCACTTCACGGTGTCGGCTATCCGAAGAAAGATGTAGCGGTTTGTTTGGACGTCTTTGGGGGTCTTACCTTCGGCTATGGGAACTAGCTTAACCGCCATAAAGGGCAACCTCTCACCAAAAATCGCCACTCGGGCCGGTGATAGCTGAGCTGGAACTGTGTCGCAT
>NZ_JBFUGJ010000576.1:0-2356 GCF_056402975.1 Mesorhizobium sp. P3_A9
GCATGGGACTTCAGTGCCATGGCGGTCGATTGGCGTTGATTTATCTGGGATATCAAATGCTTACGGATCTCGCGGCTACCAGGCTCGCGTATTGAGACTGTATTTGTCTAAAGTTTACTCTGTACCGTTAGCGATTCCTCATACGACGCTTCCTTAGCTGTCGGGCGGATGGCGATTCCCCGAGGAGGTTACCCCATGACAAACCGAAAAACTCTGTTCGCCGCACTTGCCGCGTTGGCGCTTCTGGCATCTCCGGCACTCGCCGGAGCCGGCGGCAACGGGCACGGGGGTGGCAATGGTGGCGGCAACGGCAATGGCGGGGGCAACGGTAACGGCGGGGGCAATGCTGGCGGCAATGGCAATGGCAAAAGCGGCGCTTCGCACGGCAAATCGTCGTCAGCCCCGGGACAGGTGGCCAAGTCGGAGACGGACACCACGGTCGATACGACCGAGGTCTCGTCCGTGCACAAGGAAAAGAACATCCACGCCAAGCTTGGCCGGCTGAACTCGCTGCAGCGCAACTTCAACGCCTATATGAACTCGAAGAGCAAGAAATTCGCCGCCATTCAGGCCTATGCGACGCAGTCCGCGAAAGCCAAGGTCGCGCAGGCAACGGCCGCCGCCGCCCAGGCGCAACTGGCTACGCTGAAAGCGCAACTGACCGCGCTGCAGGCAGACTCGACCGCCACTGCCGCACAGATCCAGGCTGTGCAAGATCAGATCACCGCTCAGCAAGCCGTTGTCGATGCTGACAACGCGGCGGCTGCCGCTGCGACTGTCGGCACAGACCAGGCATCGCTCGATGCAGCGCTGACGGATATGGCCAACAAGCCGGTCGATCCCGAGGTCACGGCCTGGGCCCAAGGCGTCCTTGCCGGCAAGATCGATCAGATGGCTACCAAGATCGAAGCGGAGACGACGCCTTAAGCGTCGACTAAAACGGCAGCAGCCGATCGAAGAAGAGCCGCCGGGCACCACCCGACGGCTTTGCTATTTCTTGACCATCGAAGAAAGCCGGCCTGTTGCGGTCTCCGGCGCCCTCGGTCCTGCCCGGCACGAAATGGAGATCGGCGCGCACGACATCATCGTCGGCCGGAAAGGCCATTCCAGCATGAACGGCCTGCTGCTGATCTAGCCTCGCATCACTTCAGCCCGACCAGCCGCCTCAGGCGCCGACGCAAGCTCATTGCAATTACTTGGCGACGAAGGCGGTCGATTTCGGCGTTGAGTCCGGCTCGCTCTGCGGCGTGCGCCGCTGCGGCCGCACTCAGCTCTTCCTGACTGACCCTGGCCCGATCGAGCGCTGCATTCGCGGCGAGCTTTTCCTCATTGATCCCTGCGTCCTGGATTGCCGCATTCGCGGCCAGCTTTTCCTGGTTGATCCTGGCTCGTTCGAGCGCCGCATCTGCGGCCAGCTTTTCCTCTCGAACGCTGCGGAGCTCGCGGCGTAACGCAATATTGTCTACCTCCACAGGGCTCGGATATCGGATTTGCGGCTGGGGAATCACTGTACCCGCTGCCGATAGCCCTTTTTGTGTTGCAACCTCGTCGCCGATCCTGACCTTGGCAAGCGAAGCAACGCTGGCATGTGCCTCACGAGCAGTTTGCGGAGATACGTCTATGGGCAGGATGGGTTTCAGCGTGCGGTAGAGATATTCCCAGTCTTCGACCATCCGCGGGAAGACTGGAAAAACCAGTGGGATTTGGGCCTCGGCGGCACGATGAACCAACCTGTGGAAGCTGACGGCCAGCAGTCTGGCCTGATCGAGCGGATTGAGTGAAAAAACCAGCCCGCCGGGGGTCACCCCGGCTACTTCCCAGGTTCGATCCAGCTTGTCCGCAACCCACGGCTGGGTCTGATGAATCGATCGATACTCCGCCACGGCGCGGCTGGTAGCGGCCTCGACAAGATCCCGAATAGGAACCACCAGCGCATCGATCGCAAATCGCTTGCTGCCCAGGATCTCCTCAATATATTCCCCAGCCCACGGTGACTTGAGGACATAGGGCAGATCCTGGTCCGGCTGGACCAGCAGCATTTGTTCCAACCCGGCATTGGCGGAAGAAGACCAGCCAGCCCCCGCTTCACCGTAGCGTCCGAAGCTGGTGTCCAGACCAAGGGCAGTCAGATACTTGACGAGAAAGCTTGTCCCAGCCCGGCCTGTTCCAGCAATCAAGAGATGACGCCGGGGCGACGCTGGTTCGGCACCTGAACTGGTAGAGGTCTCGGTCATCGCGAAATTCCGATCTCACGTCTGTTGTGAATCGCCATGCCGTTCTCAGGCGTCATTTTATCGACGCTGGAGCCGTCATGGGCCGACTCCGGACGGCAAACCTTCAGCAGCAGGGTCATAAG
>NZ_JBFUGJ010000577.1:0-2354 GCF_056402975.1 Mesorhizobium sp. P3_A9
CGGTGTGGACGGAAGCTAAGAAAGCGCTTCGGGGACGAGCAATACGCCTTCGAAGAGCTGGTGGCGGAGCTGGGCAGCGCCTTTCTGTGTGCCCGTCTCGGCATTCCTGCCGGGTATCGGTCGGCCAGCTACCTCGATAACTGGCTTAAGGTGCTGAAGCAGGACACCAGAGCCATCTTCACTGCCGCCAGCTATGCCGGGCAGGGGGCGGACTTCCTTTGGAACCAGGCCTTCCCCAAGGTCGATGAGAAGCAGCTCGAAGAGGCTGCATAGCGAAATGCTTTGACGCGCCCGGAGGGTGCGTCATTGTTTTATATGACGTGGTGACACTTCCCCATTGGTTATGTCAGGCGTCCATGGGGGCGCCTTTTTGTCGTTGATGCTGCGTGCTTCAGTCTACGCAGTCACTTCTGATCGGGATATCTGGCCTTGTTGTATTCCCTGATCGCAGTTGGAGCAATAAACAGAGCAATTGCTCCTACAATGAATACAATGGCGAAAAATGTTGTCATGAAGTCCCCCTGTGGTGTCGAAATCACCCTAGTGGCATTTTCGCAGACCGCAAGTCCCTGCGGAGGCAGATGACATATCGCGATGTGCGTCCCTGACCGTTGCTCTTCATGCCCGCACTGTCACAACCCGATTCAGTGCGAGTCTTCTGGTTTTTCGGGATTTCACTACATGTACCCGTAGTGTAGCAACCTCTCGTGCATTTCTAGGGAATAGACTCTGGAAGGCGCAGAGAAAGAGGAACTTTTCTCATGGAACTTTCGCCAGAAATATCAGAGGCCATTGAGGCCGCCCGTCTTGAAGCCCACGGCGTTCTAGACCGAAGCTTCGACGCACTTCGTGAGCGACTTACGCCTGTTCCCAAAGGGCCTACAGGCCTTATCATCTTCAAGGTGCCGTCCGATGAAGATTGCAGCGACTCCCGTAACAAAACTGGCTTTAACCTGACGCGTGAGGGTGTCGAGATCCTGTTCCGGCTTCTTGATAATGGGGCCGGCTACAACTCGGCTGGCCGCAAGATGTCAATTACGCAAACGGCCGTTAAGAACCGCAAGCGGGATTGGGAGCTTGCTGGTGGTCAGCAACGCAAAAAGTGGTTTATTCCCTACCTCGACACCAAGGTTTGAACAATTTGGCCCCGGCGCAAGTCCGGGGCCATTTTACGCGGTCGGGTTCAGGAGCGGCTTTTCCCGCTCGCCGCCATGAAGGTGATGAAGGCGCGCAGCGCGACGACAGCGCCCGCTGCATAGAGGCCTGTAGTGCCGTGATTGCTCAGGAAGCTCACAGCCTGATCGGTACTGGCCGTGTTCTGTTCTGCCAAAATCGCCAGCGTTCCAAACGAGCCAAGCGTACTCCCGGTGACCGTGTTCAGGCCGTAGTTCACCTCTTGTGCCTGCGCAACCTTGCCGTCCGGTGGACGCTGGTCCCCGCCGCCGTCATCAAAGATATCTTCAAGCGACATACAGCGAGAGCCGCACCAATTTCGACAGGAACACGCCTATTGAATTGAACTGACAAGATATAGCCCCCGGCAGCGCGGKCGCGGAATGCTACCGCACCCCCTGATTCAACGCTCCGCCGACGTTTCCACCAGTAAATGTGCTGTTCTCAACCACCAGACCCATCACCGCGGCCAGGCGCATATGATCCTGACGGTTCTAGGCCGCCCCTTCCGTGCCGCTCGACCTGGTGCATTTCCAGCGCACCGAGGAGGGAAGGGCCTTCGCCTGATTGAGATTGTTTCGTTCTAAGTCCGGGGCCTACGCCGGCTATTGCCGCATCTTTTGCTGCAGCATCGCTTTTACACCAAGCCACTCAGAAATTTCAGACAGCTTCGGAAACCAGGTAGCTGATTTCGCTATCCAATTCGCGCTGTGTCTGGGCCGCTTCCGCCATCACCCATTGTTTGAACATCTGCACCTTGCGTGCGGCAAGGCTCTTGTGGGGGGAGACGAAATACCAACCGGCCGTRTTYGGGTGRTGGAYGKCAAASGGAGCGACCAGCCTYTCGGCGCGGATRTCGCTGGCCATRTAGGCACGGTTGGCCACRGCAAAWCCCAKYCCGGCATTGGCCGCCTCGTAGGACATCATGCACGARTCRAARWAGATGCTYTTGGYTTCKYYGAGYACGRARCTGGCGCCGGCGAAGCCRAGCCAGGATTCCCAGTTCTGGGTGCAGGTGTCGGAATGCAGCAGCGTGAAGTATCTGAGATCGTCCGGCGTCACTCTCGACAGCGGCTTGTGGCCGAGAACCTGATGGAAGAGTTTGCGGCTGCACACCGGCGTCAGGTCTTCTCTGAACAGCAGTTCGGATTGCAGATCGGGAAAGCTGCCGTCGCCATAGC
>NZ_JBFUGJ010000578.1:0-2354 GCF_056402975.1 Mesorhizobium sp. P3_A9
GTTCCCTGTACCGGCCGGTTGTGGACGGCGAAGGCCACGGCGTCGCCCTGGCGCAGCGGCACCACTTCCACCCGGCTCTGCGTGCGCGGGCGCTGCTCGGTCAGGGCGAATTCGCCGCCRGTGAAATCCTCGCCCGGTTCCGAGAGCAGGACCGCCACCTGCAATGGGAAGGCGAGGTCGCCATAAAGGTCCTGGTGCAGGCAGTTGAAGTCGCCGGGCACATATTGCAGCAAAAGCGGCGTCGGCCTGACCTGGCCGGCGCCATGGCACTGGTCGAGGAATTCGGCATGCGTCGCGGGATAGCGCAAGGCGATCGCCATACGCTCGTTCCACCGGTTGGCGACCTCGGCCAGTCTGGGATAAAGCGCGCTGCGCAAGCCGCCGATGAGGTCGGGCAAGGGATAGCGGAAATAGCGGTATTCGCCCTTGCCGAAACCATGCCTGGCCATGTGGATATGACTGCGAAAATGCTGTTCCTCGGGGTAGAGGCCGGCGATCTGCCGGCACTCCTGCGGTGAGAGCAGCTTTTCCATCACCGCACAGCCGAAACCGTCGAGTTCGGTGGTCAGCGCCGGCCAGTCGTAAGCGGCGATGCGTGTCTCGGCGGCTTCCACCACGGATGCGGCAACCCTGGCATGGGCGTTCATATGGTGGCCTCCCGGTTCAGCAAGGCGCGCTTGCGTTCGACGCCCCAGCGATAGCCTGACAGCGTGCCGTCGGCGCGGACCACGCGGTGGCAGGGGATGCCGAGCGCGATGGCGTTGGCGGCACAGGCGGTCGCCACGGCGCGGGCGCCGTTCGGTTGGCCAAGCCGCCGGGCAAGCGCGGTGTAGGTGATGGTGGCGCCGCACGGGATGGCGCGCAGTGCGTCCCACACACGCTGCTGGAACGGCGTGCCGTGGCGCATGTCGAGCGGCAGGTCGAGGCCGGCGCGGGGCATTTCGATGAAGCGCGCGATTGCGGCGAGATCGTCGCGGAGCGCGTTTTTATCCTCGACCAGCACCCTGCCGGGGAAACGGTCAGCGAGGTCCTGCTCCAGCGTGTCGGCGTCGGAGCCGATCAGGATGGCGCAGATGCCGATCCGGCTGCGCGCCGCCAAGATGTTGCCGATCGCGGATTGGCTGATGGCATAGGTGATGGTGTCGAGGCTGGCAGCCTTGGGTGCTGTCGCCTGCATGTGGGTTTGCATGAGGTTCATTGCCTTCACTCCTTCTGTGCCTAAACCCTAGCGAGGTACCGGTTGGCGCTCACTCCGGTGCTTGCTTTCAAATTCAAATCTTGGCGCCCGAGGATGAAGGACGCCAAGGTAAGCACTCTACGGCGCCCCCCTCTGTCCTGCCGGACATCTCCCCCACAAGGGGGGAGATCGGCAGCTTTTGCGTCGGCTCTCCTCCTGCAACGTCGAAGATTGGCGAAGGCCGTGACTACATCCGATCTCCCCCCTCGTGGGGGAGATGTCCGGCAGGACAGAGGGGGGCGCCGTAGAGCGCTGATTTAGATCATTGGCACTTCGCCCGAGGATGTCAGGCAACACGCGTGACGGTGACATCGCCGAGTAGAAAAACCTCGCCTGACAACAGCCGCAACTCAACCTCGCCCGTCGCGGTGCGGCTCCATTCGGCCTTGCCATCATCGACCAGTTCGCCGATGGCGGCCAGGACCTCTGACTTCGCATCTTCGGCGCGACTGACGGCAACACCGTTGGCGATCTCGATATTCGCACCGGCGGTGGAAGACCTTGCCATCGTGCGCATCGCCGGCCCTCGTCAGGTCCGCAAAGACCGGGCCGCCCTGTCGGCGGCCTTCGCCGCTCCGCCGGCCTCGCGGTCAAACAGCGCGCGCTTGCGCTCGGCGCCCCAGGCGTAGCCCGACAGGGCGCCATCCTTCCTGATCACGCGGTGGCAAGGGATGGCGACCGCATGGGCGTTGGCGGCGCAGGCGGCAGCGATGGCGCGGGTGGCCTTCGGCGCGCCGATGCGCTCGGCGATCCCGGCATAGGAAACCGTGCTGCCGACCGGAATATCCTGCAAGGCCTGCCAGACGCGTTGCTGGAAAGCGGTGCCGCGCACGTCGAGCGGCAGGTCGAGACCAAGCTGTGGAGCCTCGACGAAGCCGACGACGCGGGCGACCAGCGCTTCGTAATCGCTGTCGCCACCGATCAGCCGTGCCTTGGGGAAACGGTCCTGCAGGTCGCGCACCAGCGCGTCCGGATCGTCGCCGAGCAGGATCGAGGCGACGCCCTTTTGGCTCGACGCAACCAGAATGGTGCCGAGCGAGGATTCGCCGACGGCGAAGCGTATGTCCTCGTTGGCGCCGCCGGCGCGGTAGCGCGTCGGCGTCATGCCGAGCATGCC
>NZ_JBFUGJ010000579.1:0-2353 GCF_056402975.1 Mesorhizobium sp. P3_A9
GCGCTTGGCTGGCGGGMGATCCGGCTCACGCTTGACCGGCCGGGGTTGTTGCGCACCCAGATCCGCGCCTTGCTGAAGGCCAGCGGCGGGCGCGAGCTGAAGCTGATGCTGCCGATGGTGACCGAGCTTGGCGAGATCGCCCAGGCGCGCGAGATCATCGACCGCGAGGTGCGGCATCTCTCTCGCTTTGCCCATCATCTGCCGACCAGCCTCAAGCTGGGCGCGATGCTGGAAGTGCCGTCGCTGCTGTTCCAGCTCGACGAATTGATGAAAGCGGTCGACTTCGTCTCGGTCGGTTCGAACGATCTGTTCCAGTTCGTCATGGCGGTCGACCGCGGCAACACGCAACTGGCCAACCGCTTCGACACGCTGTCGGCGCCGTTCCTGCGCGTGCTCAAGCAGATCGCCGATGCCGGCATCCGCAACCATACGCCGGTGACGCTGTGCGGCGAACTCGCCGGAAAACCCATTTCCGCGATGGCGCTGATCGGTCTCGGCTTCCGTTCGATCTCGATGTCGCCGGCCTCGATTGGCCCGGTCAAGGCGATGCTGACGGAACTGCCGCTGGATGAGCTGACGGCGTTCTTCGACGACAATCTGATGGCGCCGGCGCAAGGGTTGCCGATGCGGGCGCTGCTGCAGGCCTTCGCCGACGATCGTTCGATCCCGTTGTAGGGCCCTCATCATGGTCAATTTGCCCCGCGATCGTATGGATCAAGTCGTCAAGCGTTTCGAGATGCTCGAAGCGCAGATGTCGGCCGGCCCGGCGCCGGATGCCTACGTGAAGATGGCATCGGAATATGCCGAGCTGCAGGACATGGTGGCAAAGGTCAGGGAATTGCGCTCGGCCGAGCATGAGCAGGCCGACCTCGAAGCGATGCTCGCCGACAAGGCCACCGACGCCGAGATGCGGGCGCTGGCCGAGGCGGATCTGCCCGGGGTGGAAGAGCGCATCGAGGTGCTGCAGAAGGACATTCAGGTCCTTCTGTTGCCCAGGGACGCCACCGACGACAAGAACGCCATCCTCGAAATCCGTGCCGGCACCGGCGGCGACGAGGCTGCGCTCTTCGCCGGCGACCTGTTTCGCATGTATGAGCGCTATGCCGCCGAGCGCGGCTGGCGGTTCGAGACGGTTTCGGCCAGCGATGGCGATGCCGGCGGTTTTAAGGAAATCATCGCCACCATTTCCGGTAAGGGCGTCTTTGCCCATCTGAAATTCGAATCCGGCGTGCATCGGGTGCAGCGCGTGCCGGCGACCGAGGCGAGCGGGCGCATCCACACTTCAGCCGCGACCGTCGCCGTGCTGCCGGAGGCTGAAGAGGTCGACATCGACATCCGGGCCGAAGACATCCGCATCGACACGATGCGCGCCTCGGGCTCCGGTGGCCAGCACGTCAACACCACCGATTCCGCGGTCCGCATCACCCATCTGCCGACCGGCATCATGGTGGTGCAGGCGGAGAAGTCGCAGCATCAGAACCGGGCCAAAGCCATGCAGATCCTGCGCGCCCGGCTCTACGACATGGAGCGCAGTAAGGCGGACGAGGAGCGTTCCGAATCGCGCAAGTCGCAGGTCGGTTCCGGCGACCGCTCGGAGCGCATCCGCACCTACAATTTCCCGCAGGGACGCCTTACCGATCACCGCATCAACCTGACGCTCTACAAGCTCGACCGGGTGATGATGGGCGAACTCGACGAGGTCATCAACGCGCTGATCGCCGATCATCAGTCGAAGCTGCTGGCCGATATCGGCCTTGATGGCTGACCCTTTGCCCGAGGCGCTGGGGCCGTTGCTGCGGGAAGCGCGGGCGAGGCTTATGGCGGCCGCGGTCGACGATCCGGCGCTCGACGCGCGGCTGATCGTCGAACATTATTCCGGCACGACGCGCACGCAGGCCATTGCCGACCCTGAACGCACGGTCGACAGGAACGCCATCKCCGCGATCGATGCCGCTCTGAGGCGCCGGGCGGATGGCGAACCGGTGCATCGCATCCTCGGCTACCGCGAATTCTACGGTTTGCGCCTGTCGCTTTCGCCGGAAACGCTGGAGCCACGGCCGGATACCGAAACGCTGGTCGAGGCGGTGCTGCCTTTCGTCAAGACAATGGCCGCGCGGGAGGGCGTCTGCCGCATCCTCGATCTCGGTACCGGAACCGGAGCCATCGCGCTGGCGCTGCTGAGCGCAGAGCCGGCTGCGACCGCCACCGGTGTCGACATTTCCGCAGGCGCACTGGCGACGGCGGCCCGCAATGCCGGGCTACTGGGGCTCGGCAACCGGTTCACGACAGTCCAGTCGGACTGGTTCAAAAAAGTTTCCGGCCGATACCATGTAATTGCCGCAAACCCTCCCTA
>NZ_JBFUGJ010000580.1:0-2343 GCF_056402975.1 Mesorhizobium sp. P3_A9
GAGGTGGAGCGTGCCCGCATCACTACAGAGCGTGGCATTGAGGAAGCCCGCCTGATCAAGGACCGCGACATGCGCCAGTTGGGCGTCGATCGTGACCAGAAGATCGAGATCGCCGAGATTCAGAAGGCAATCGACATCGCCAAGAAGACCCAGGAACGCTCGTCCGCGATTGCAGCCTCGGAAGCCGTTCGTGCAAAGGCCATTCAGGCCGAGGAACAGGCCTTCACCGCCCGCGAGCGCGAGATTGCCGAGCGTCGCAAGCTGACCGACCTTATCGGTGCCGCCCGGGAAGCCGAGCGCGATGCCCTGCGCATCACCTCGGCTGCTGACGCTGAGATGAAAGCAGCAAAGAGCCTGGCGGAAGCACAGAAGATCGCTGCTGTCGCTTCGGCGGAAGCGGAGAAGATCCATGCCCTGGCCGCGGCCCAGCGCTACGAGGTCGACGCCGCCGGTCACCGGCAGCTCAACGAGGCCGAGAACCTGCTTTCGGACGAGGCTCGCGCCGGGCGCCTCCGCGGCAAATTGCTGGACCACATGGAAGGCATCATCCGCGAGAGTGTCAAACCGATGGAGAAGATCGAAGGCATCAAAATCCTGCATGTCGACGGGATCAACGGTGGCCAAGGCGGCAGCCGCAACGTCACCGACGAGGTCATCGATTCAGCGCTGCGTTACAGGGTGCAGGCGCCAATGATCGACAATCTGATGAAGGAGATCGGCATCGAGGGCGGATCGCTTGGCCGCATGACCGATGTTTTGCGAGACGCCAAGGACATAGCCAGCCTCAGCCGCGACAAGAAAGGCAAAGCAAAGAGCGGCAAGGAAACCGACGATGACGATCGCGACCAGTGAAGCCGTAGGGTCACCCGATGCCGAAGATCTATGTGTCGTCGACGATCAATGCGCCAGCTGTGGACGTTTGGAAACTTGTCCGAAACTTCAATGGCTTGCCGAGCTGGACACCGTTCGTCGCGGAGAGCCGCATCGAACAGAACGCGCATCCGGACCAGATCGGCTGCATACGCAATTTCATGCTGAAGGACGGTGGCCGGATCCGGGAGAAACTGCTGGCTCTGTCTGACTACGACCTCTCCTACAGCTATGCGATGCTGGAGAGCCCGATGGGGGTAGAGAACTACATAGCCACGCTCTCCCTGACCCCTGTGACCGATGGCAACATGACGTTCGCCGAATGGCGGGCCGAGTTCGACTGTGCACCCGAGCGGGAAAGCGCATTGGTGCAGCAGATCGGCACAGGCGTATTCCAGAGCGCCTTCACGGCGCTCAAACAGCGCTTCGCGCGCTGACATCGACGAATGGTCAAGGTTTGCCAGAGCACGATCATCAACGCGCCTGTAGAGGACGTCTGGTCTGTTCTGCGCGATTTCAATGGGCATGAGCGCTGGCATCCGGCAATCTCCTTCAGCGAGATTGAGAGCGGCGACCCGGCCGATGCGATCGGCGCGGTTCGCCATTTCCGTCTCACCGATGGGAGCGAACTGCGCGAACAACTCCTGGCCTTATCCGACAAAGACCGGCGCCTGAGATATTGTCTGTTGGAGGCGCCGTTGCCGTTGATGGGGTATGTCGCGTCGATCCGGCTGAAGCCGGTAACGGACGGCAACGCTACCTTCTGGGAATGGTCCTCGGAGTTCCATCCGCCCGCGCATCGCCGTGATGAACTGGTCAAGCTGGTCACTGAAGGCATCTACCAAGCCGGTTTTGAGGCCGTTCGCCGGCTCTTGACCGGAAGGCCTATTGCCGAACCAAACAAGGCCAGGTCACAGCAACCGGCGGCGGAGTTGATCCCCAAGAGGCGCGAGCGGGAGCTGCCTAGAGGCGACGACCAGGGCACACGGACCAAGGCAATCCTTGTCGAGCGCCACGGAGGCCCCGAGGTTCTGCAGCTTGCGGAGATCGGCTTGGCGCCGCCATCGCGTGGCGAGATCCAGGTCCGTCACACGTTCATTGGTGTCAACTATATCGACGTCTATTGCAGGACCGGCTATTTCGACCTCCTGCAGCCGCCAGGCGTTCCGGGCATGGAAGCCGCCGGCGTCATCGCAGCGGTCGGCCCGGAGGTTTCGGGCTTTTCAGTCGGCGACCGGATTGCCTATGCATGCCCGCCGGTCGGCGCTTACTGCGAACGACGCAACATGGCACCCGACCTTTTGGTTCACCTCTCGGATGACATTTCCGACGTAACAGCCGCGGCGGGTCTTTTGAAAGGCATTACTGCGAGCTTCCTGCTGCACGACGTTTATCCCGTGAAACCCGGGTCCGTTGTGCTCATCCATGCGGCAGCAGGCGGGGTCGGCCAGTTGCTGGTGCAATGGGCACGTC
>NZ_JBFUGJ010000581.1:0-2292 GCF_056402975.1 Mesorhizobium sp. P3_A9
ATCCAGGCGCGTACCAGGTCGAGGCCTGCCAGCGAAAGAAAGGCCGCCAGCAACACCAGGGTCAGCATTACCAGTGTGGTTTCGCTGCCGCTTGTGACAACCCGGTCGTAGATCTGCAGCATGTAGAGCGGGGAGGCCAAATAGAGCAGATTGATCGCCAGGCTGAATGCCGCCGCAACCAGAAAATAGCGGCGGCATGCCCGAAGCGCATCCTTCACAATTCGAGACTTGCTATCCACTTCCAGAACCCCACTCGATACTTTGTCAGGTAAGCCGCCGCTGACGGCGGCCCTTTTTGGTTCACACCACGAAGTCGTTTGAAATCGCCCCATCGCCGATGCCGGTGAGCGTGAATTCCGCCGGATTGTACGAAACGACGGTATGGCCCTGGCCATCATCGGCAAGTTTGAACGCGTTCGCATCATAGCTGCCGACCAGATGCAACGCGGCGCCATGGGTGCCATCCGAAACGGTCAGCGTTCCGCCGCTGCCATCCTGGTTTGCCTGATAGACGGCCGTCGTTCCCGCACCGAACAGGATGTCCCTAAGGTCCAGCCTGTCATCATTGGTGATGCCGCCGATCCGGCCGCTGTAATCGAAGGAATCGTCGAGTTGCAGCGTGCCGGCAGCGTCGTGGCCGAAGGTGACGTCGGTCGACGAAGCGGCGCCGAACTCGAGCTTCGACAGATTGCCGATGGTGGCATCGCCGTCGCCGGTAACCTGGCCATGGATGACGATGTCGCCGCCATTGGCCCAGAGCATGCCTGAATTCGCCAGGCCGCCGGCGACCGTCAAGCCGCCCGAACCCGTTGCTTCCAGCGTTCCGGAGTTGATGACGACGCTGCCACCGGTATCGATGACCAGCGCGTTCGAGCCGGAGGCGATGATGGTTCCCCTGTTGTCGAGGCTCAGCATCCCGCCGCCCAGCTGGCCGGCGCCGGAGATCGTGTTGTCGACATTGACCAGAGTGACGTCCGGCCCGGTGCCGGAGATGACGTTGGTGGCGCTGTCGGACAGCAGGATCTGTCCGCCACCCTGCAGGGTCATGCCATGCTGGATGACCTGCAGCAACGTATCGCCGCCGGTCGAGTCGAGCGAKATGAGACCGCTGTTGTTGATAATGCCGCTGAGCGGCAGCAAAGCGCCGTCGCCGATCGTCATGGTGCCGGAATTGTTAACTACCGGTGTCTGGTCGAAGACGAAATTGCTGCCGGTCAGCGCGTCCGAGTGCACGCCGTCCAGCGTGATCGACTGTCCGTCGCCGAGCGTTATCACCGCATTGCCATGGGCATCGTCGGCGATATGCGTCTGGAGGTCGGCAAAGTCTGCCAATCCGTTGTAGCCGATGAGATCGATCTGGTCGGCGGCCGCATCGAAATTGTGCACCGTGTCGGCGCCGATCGGTTGCGAGAAGACAAAGAGATCGTTGCCGTGGGAGCCGGTCAGCACGTCGTCGCCGGACCAGGCAAAGATCGGCGAACCCGGAGCGTAGGCCTCGACATTGTCGGCGACCGACGCTGTGCCCACCGTGCCGTCGGCGTTGATCCAGGTCATCTGGACGTCGAGCACGGCTGCCCCGGTGAAACTGGCCGGTGTGGTGACGGTCAGCCCGTGCAGGTCGCTGGTCTGTGTCGTCCAGCTTCCGTCGGCATTGTGGGTCGCACCGTCGATCGTCCAGCCCGAAGGCACGTCCTTCACCGTGAGGGTGATGAGTGCACCTTCATGCGATGGATCGGTCAGGGCGAGATTGATGGGCTCGCCGGACGTGCCTGCGGGTTTGAGGCCTGACTGGGTTTTCGCTGCGTTTGTATGCCCTGTGGTGTCCGTGAATGCTCCGCTATCGATATTAAGCGTGTAGGACGAGCCGTTGTTGCTTCCAGCGCCCTTGTCGACTTGGAACGTATACTGAGTGTGGGCTGCATTGAAGCTTCCCGACCCCGCGATCACGCTGACATTCGGCAGGCCGGTGACATGCATCACGTCCGAGAGATTCACAAAATTCGCGTTGACCGCCGAAGCAAACGTTATCTTCACGGTGCTTGGCGCTGCGTTGTTTCCTTGGGCGCCGTCCACGACGGAGGAAATCAACGTAGCACTGACGTCGTCTGTGCCATTCACGGTGACGGTGACGGTCTGGGTGTCCGAGGCTGCATTGTTGTCGGTGCTCTGGACCGTGTAGGTGAGCGTCAGCGACTGGCCGACAGCAAGATAGTCGAATGCCTGCGTGCCGGAATTGAAGGTCCAGCCGAGGTTGTGGGTGTCCGCCGGATTGGCGGCCAAGCCCGATGTCGG
>NZ_JBFUGJ010000582.1:0-2280 GCF_056402975.1 Mesorhizobium sp. P3_A9
CTATACCAACTGGTTCCGGGCCCCGGCCCTGCTGGCGGGCTGGTTCGTCGGCTTCTTTGGCGGCACCCTGCTCGTTTGGGATGCCGGCTGGAAACCGCTGCACGCGATCAGCCTCGGAGGCGAGCCCTTCACGGTCTATACCGGGCTGCTTGCATTGGCCGCAAACATCGCTGTGGCGGTGGCGGTCAATGCCGTCGTGCCGGCACGAGCCACTTCGCGGGCATAGCTCCAATTCTCGCGAAGGATCGCGAAAGCGGTCCTTCGCGAGAAACCCCACCGGCGATCAGCTGGACTTCTTGTACAGCAGCAGCTCGGGCCGGTACTCAAAATGCATGGTGTCGTAGTGATACCAGCGCCCGCCCCAGATGAAACCGTTTTTCTCAAACAGTTCCACGATTTGCAGGGGAATCCGGTTCTTGAACGGGATGTGGGCCTTCGGGTTGGTTTTGTTTCTGTTGTTGTACCAATAGTCTGAGAAGCCGACATTGATATCGAAGGCTGCTCCGAAGGAGTGGACGCTCAACCGGTTCGTGCCGGCGATGGGCCGCCAGACAAAGCCGCCTCCGGGCTTGAGCCCATAACGGCTAAGCTCCGCGGGCATGGCCTCGAGCGCGTCGGAGACCTTGCCCAGCCGGTCGTTGATGCCGAAAACCCTGGTGACCTGAACGGTCTTTTTGCCAAGTTTCGGCAGCCATTTGACGCTGGCGATGTGCTTGCCCACCTCCCCGGCACTGGCGCCGTAGAGTTTTTCGAAGAAGGCTTCGTTGCGGACACGGCCGGGATCGAAATCCTCCGCCGGGACCAGCGCGCCCTCAGCTGCCGTCGGGTAGACGTAACGAAACATGTCTTCGATGTCGGGGCTCTCCAGCAGCGCATCGGCGTCGCGCGCCTTGCCGTCGTCCCACACCATCGTGGTGCCGTCAGTCCAGGTCAGGACATTGCCCGAGATGGTGAATAGCCCGGGATAGGCCTTGAGCAAGGCGGCCTTGGCGGCCGGCTGATCGACGCCGTCGCCGGCATCCCCTGCATGGGCGAAGCGTCCGGTACCACTGATTGCCAACGCAATCACCAGCAGCAGCAAGCGCCCTGGATGCCTGGTCATTGTCCTGCCTCCGGGAAGGGCCAATCGCATTTCAAGACGATGCTGGAATGGTGGGCGATGACGGGCTCGAACCGCCGACATCTTCGGTGTAAACGAAGCGCTCTACCAACTGAGCTAATCGCCCGCTCCGGCGCGGACCTTTAAGCGGTCAGGATCGGCTTCGCAAGGCCAAATGAACACGCAGCGCCCTGTTCGCGGGCCGGATTTGTCAACAAAACGCCGGCTGTCAAAAAACCTTCTCCAGTTTGCTGTTATGATGGTTTGGTGCGCTTGACACCCGGTGGCGAACCCCTTATCCAGCGCCCCAACGACGAACACGGCTGACACGTGCTCGTCAATGCGCGGGTGTAGCTCAGTTGGTTAGAGTGCCGGCCTGTCACGCCGGAGGTCGCGGGTTCGAGCCCCGTCACTCGCGCCATTTCTCTCAAGGGTTTCAAACCCTTGGCACAGAGAAATGTCGACAAGAATTGTCAAAGTCCACTTCCAGAAATGAAGTACGAGGCGCGGTCGATGATCGTTACCAGCGCCAGTCGTATGCAGCCGACAGTCTTCACAGCCGGCTTCAAAAAAACAAACATGCATGCGTGAGGGTGTGGCAAACGGGACGCCACTCCAATAGGCTGAAAAGCAGCTCCTGAACGACTTGGGCCTGGGTTGAGCCGCGTTTGATCTTGCGAATTCCGCTTGCGGATTTGCCCACAAAGCGCTCGATTCATTTCGCAGGTAGCGGAGCTGCACCAGTTTGCTGCCGAAACGGTATGGAGGACTTATAGTGTCAATCGCACCAAACATTCCTATGCGCACGATATTCACGCTCGTTTACCTGGGTGCCGTAACGACGGTCGCCACCGCCCTTTTCCCGGCGACCGCGTCGGCCGACCGGCTGCAGCAGTGCGCGCGCGAGGGCGGCATCTGCCGTCTGCCGTATCCCGCCGAGGTGGTCTACGGCGCCCGGGGCCGCACAACCTCGCGCTATTTCGAGCGAAACGCGGTACCCTGCACAAATCGCGTTTTTGGCGACCCCGCACCGAACAGGCCAAAGTCGTGTTTCATCGTCATGCGCGACCGCGACCAGTCGGATGACAATTACGACGAGCCGCGCCGCGAAAGATGGGCGGCCTGTGCCGACGAAGGCGAATACTGCGACTTCGATGGCCGCAAGGTGGTCAGATACGGGG
>NZ_JBFUGJ010000583.1:0-2257 GCF_056402975.1 Mesorhizobium sp. P3_A9
CCATTATAGTAATAGTATTTTTTTCTGATCTCTCGCTTTGGACATAGGCAACCAGAAACGAGAGGTTCCATATGACTCTGGCTGCATCGACAAATGATGATTGTCCGCTTTCTGCAACAAAGCGCGCAATTCGCGCGAGCAGGGAGCGAAACTCACGATCCTTAAATCTCGGTGCAACAATACCGATCCTATAAATTTGGCGGCCGACGAAATTTCTTGTCTCCCACGCTATTCGCACATCAGCTGCCAACGGGCCGCGCCGGCGCAAGCCGCTCGCCAACAGGGTGGATGCGGTTGTCTTTCCAATCCCGGGAAGGCCAAAGAATTCCACAAATCGAATGTCTGTTTGAAGCGCGCATGGTTCGACGCTTGGCGGCAAGCCTGCCGCCAGGTCACGAACTGTGGGCGCAATCATTGGATTCAGGTGAAAGTTGATTTTTCGGAAGGTTGAAAAACAGCTCAATGCTGAAATAGTTGCGACCCGGTCGCCGCGTATAACTTTGGACGCTCGAGACCGGTCTGCAATGATCGTTGCGTGCCGCGGTAGAAGATGAGCAAAGCCAACGGCAGCCAGAAGAAAGCCGCCGTTGATGGGCCGAAGGAATCGCTCATCTGGTTTGCGACGATGTAGTTCCACAGGGAAACCGACGTTCCGAGCACCATCACATTCACTTCCGTCGCGTGGTCACCCCCCCTGTCATTGCCGAGCAATGTGCAGAGGACGGCGCTGACCAGATATGCCAAGACGACGAGAACCATGATCGATACCAATGCGACGCCAGGCACTCCCAGTGTCCTAAAGAAGTCGATAAACAGATTGTGGCTATGGGGAGCGATATCGCCCACCGGCTGCCCTGCCCCCACTCCCATGAACGGATGCGACAGGCCGAGATCCATCGATATAGACCACAGTCGCTGCCGCGATACCACCGAATGCGCCTCGCCCCCCGAGAGTTGAAGAGCCAGCAGGTTGTAGGCCCGTGGATTTAGTGACTGCAATACCACTAGACTCGCTTCGAGCAATATTGGAGCAGCAATGGTCCCCACGATAACTTTTACGGGACTCTGCTTTCTTCGAATCAGGTAGATACTGTACAATCCAAAGAAAGTTGCGAGGCCGGCTACGCCGAGAACGAAGTTTGTCTTTGAACCCGATTTCACCAAACCCAAGAGTACCGCTACGAGGCAGCCCAAGAGGAGAACTCGGTGCCTCCGAGATGAGACCAACTTCGCGGCGACAAGCGGCAGACCAGCCGACAAGGCAATCCCAAGTTGGTTCGAGTGTTTGAAATAGCCTTCCGCCCGATCGGCGAACCTGGCATCGCCCAGTCCGATTGCGACAATACAGGATGTTGCAACACTCATGATGATTATCGTCACCACAACCCTGTCGATTGCAACGAGACCCTTGGGTCTCGTGGAGATCGCTGCGACTGCTGGAATAATCGCGAAACCAAACACCTGTGCGAAAACCGCGCGCATCGTCCTGATCGGATTGTCCGCGTAGAGCATCGACAATAGGGACAGAATGATGATGAAAGCAGATATCGTCAGCACCGCGGTCGCCAGGGCCGCTTCGGTCCGGTGGAGCCGTCGTGCCGTTTCGGCATAGGCAACAATGCTTGCGATGGCGCAGAACAGAGCCAGCACGAAGGAAAGCGAGCCATCCGTTCCGGCAATCCGCGTTGCGCCAGGGAACCAGATGGACACGATCAGCAAAAGAACGGATGCCTGCAACATAGATGAGATGTCACACTGAAAGCACTATGCAAGAACTTCGCGCCGACGCAGCCCTGCCCCGACGCGAAGCGTCCAAGGCCTTGTTGTCCTGAATAGCAGCACCGATAAACACAGGCTCAACGTCCCCTGGGCGGATCATATTTCATTGCATGCTGCCGCATGGCGGGTGAAATCTCCGCATACCTAATTGCAAGCAGCGTAGGCTCGGCGGGTGGACAAGGAAATGAGCGAAAAGGGGGCATTTGGACAGGGTGCTCTACGCCTTTTGTGCAATGCGGCGGAGGTGGAGTAATTCCCGCCACTCGATCGAGCGCCGACAAGACAGTGCAGCCGGATTGAGTGTTGGTACGGATTTGCAGATGTGAGAAGCTTAGGCATGGCACACTGTGTCTTCCACCTATAGGAGATCGCCGTGCTTTGGTGCCTTGTCGCCGCCGTCGGTGTGATCGGCATTTTGCTGGGATTTCGTTTTCGAGCAGCTGCGCTCATCATCATGACCGCGATGACTGTCATCGGC
>NZ_JBFUGJ010000584.1:0-2236 GCF_056402975.1 Mesorhizobium sp. P3_A9
GGCGCTGCTTGAATGCGTCGGGCTATGAGATTGAGAGACAAAAGCCATGTCGCGTCGTCACAGTGCAGAAAAGCGTGAGATCAATCCGGACCCGAAGTTCGGTGATCTGATTGTCACCAAGTTCATGAACGCCGTCATGTATGACGGCAAGAAGTCGGTCGCCGAGACCATCGTCTACGGTGCGCTCGACCAGGTTCAGTCGAAGACCAAGCAGGAGCCGGTCACCGTCTTCCATCAGGCGCTCGACAATGTCGCGCCGCATGTGGAAGTCCGGTCGCGTCGCGTCGGCGGCGCCACCTACCAGGTTCCGGTCGACGTGCGCCCCGAGCGCCGTCAGGCGCTGGCCATTCGCTGGCTGATCGCTGCCGCCCGCAACCGTAACGAGACGACGATGGTCGACCGCCTGTCGGGCGAGTTGATGGACGCGGCCAACAACCGCGGCACCGCCGTCAAGAAGCGTGAAGACACCCACAAGATGGCTGAAGCCAACCGCGCTTTCGCGCACTACCGCTGGTAAAGCGCGAACGAGACTGAGAGGCAGCTACGATGGCCCGCGAATACAAAATCGAAGACTACCGCAATTTCGGTATCATGGCGCATATTGACGCCGGCAAGACGACGACCACCGAGCGCGTCCTCTATTACACGGGCAAGTCGCACAAGATCGGCGAAGTGCACGACGGCGCTGCCACCATGGATTGGATGGAGCAGGAGCAGGAGCGCGGCATCACSATYACGTCCGCCGCGACCACGACCTTCTGGAAGGGTCGTAGCGGCAAGATGTACCGCTTCAACATCATCGACACCCCCGGACACGTCGACTTCACCATCGAAGTCGAGCGTTCGCTGCGCGTTCTCGACGGCGCCATYGCGCTGCTCGATGCCAATGCCGGTGTCGAGCCGCAGACSGARACCGTCTGGCGCCAGGCCGACAAGTATCGCGTTCCGCGCATGATCTTCTGCAACAAGATGGACAAGATCGGCGCCGACTTCTAYCGCTCGGTCGAGATGATCGGCTCGCGMCTYGGTGCGCAKGCYGTCGTCATGCAGCTGCCGATCGGCGCMGAGACCGAGTTCAAGGGCGTTGTCGACCTCGTCGAGATGAACGCACTGGTCTGGCGCGACGAGACGCTGGGCGCTGCCTGGGACGTCGTCGAGATCCCGGCCGACCTTCAGGCTCGTGCGGAAGAATACCGCGAGAAGATGATCGAAGCCGCTGTCGAAATGGACGAGACGGCGCTTGAGAACTACCTCGAAGGCAAGATGCCGTCGAATGACGAGATCCGCGCGCTGATCCGTAAGGGCACCATCGCGGTCAAGTTCTACCCGATGTTCTGCGGCTCGGCCTTCAAGAACAAGGGCGTGCAGCCGCTGCTCGACGCCGTCGTCGAATATCTGCCTTCGCCGGCCGATGTTCCCGCCATCAAGGGTGTCGATGCCAAGACCGACGCCGATATCGAGCGTCATGCGGATGATAACGAGCCGCTGTCGATGCTCGCCTTCAAGATCATGAACGACCCGTTCGTCGGTTCGCTSACCTTYGCCCGCATCTATTCGGGCAAGYTGACCAAGGGCRTCTCGSTCGACAACACCGTCAAGGGCAAGAAAGAGCGCATCGGCCGCATGCTGCAGATGCATGCGAACTCGCGCGCCGACGTCGAAGAGGCTTTTGCCGGCGACATCGTTGCTCTGGCCGGTCTCAAGGACACGACCACGGGCGATACGCTCAGCGATCCGCTGCAYCCGGTCATCCTSGAGCGCATGGAATTCCCSGATCCGGTCATCCAGATCGCCATCGAGCCGAAGACCAAGAACGACCAGGAAAAGATGGGCCTCGCCCTTCACCGCCTGGCYGCYGAGGATCCGTCCTTCCGCGTCAAGACCGATGAGGAATCCGGCCAGACCATCATTTCCGGTATGGGCGAGCTCCACCTCGACATCATCGTCGACCGCATGCGTCGCGAGTTCAAGGTCGAGGCCAATGTCGGCGCTCCGCAGGTTGCCTATCGCGAGACGATCACCCGCAGGCACGAGCAGGACTACACGCACAAGAAGCAGACCGGCGGTACCGGTCAGTTCGCTCGCGTCAAGATCGTGTTCGAGCCGAATCCGGAAAGCAGCGAATTCGTATTCGAAACCAAGATCGTYGGCGGCGCCGTGCCGAAGGAATACATCCCGGGCGTCGAAAAGGGCRTCAASAGCGTCATGACCTCGGGTCCGTTCGCGGGCTTCCCGA
>NZ_JBFUGJ010000585.1:0-2224 GCF_056402975.1 Mesorhizobium sp. P3_A9
CAAAGGAGGCGTCGGCGCCCTCATAGGCATAGCCCTCGGCCTCGCGCTCCTTGACGACCGCGATCAACGCGTCGAGCCGGTGATCGTCCCTGGGCACCTCGATGCCGCGCCGTTTCAGTTCGGCGAGAAAATTGGCCTTGCCGCCCTGATCGGAGACCATGACGCGGCGGCGGTTGCCAACAGTTTCCGGCGGCACATGCTCATAGGTCGCCGGCTCCTTGGCCAGTGCGGAGGCATGGATACCGGCCTTGGTGGCGAAAGCCGAGGCGCCGACATAGGGCGCCTGCGCTTCCGGCGCACGGTTCAAGAGTTCGTCGAAGGCACGCGACAGACGCGAAATGCCGGTCAGCGCCTCGGCCGAGATGCCGGTCTCAAAGCGATCGGCGAATGCCGGCTTTAGGGCCAGCGTCGGGACGATCGAGATCAGATTGGCGTTGCCGCAGCGCTCGCCGATGCCGTTCAGCGTGCCCTGGATCTGGCGTACGCCGGCCTCGACYGCSGCCAGCGAATTGGCRACYGCCTGGCCGGTRTCGTCRTGGGCRTGGATGCCGAGATGATCGCCCGGTATGCCTGAGGCGATGACCTTGTCGACGATGGCGCGCACTTCCGAAGGCTGCGTGCCGCCGTTGGTGTCGCACAACACCACCCAGCGTGCGCCGGCATCGTATGCCGTCTTCGCGCAAGCCAGCGCATAGTCCGGATTGGCCTTGAAGCCATCGAAGAAATGCTCGCAGTCGACCATCGCYTCCTTGCCCGAAGCGACYGMCGCCTCGACCGAGGCCTTGATGGAGTCTAGGTTCTCCTCGTTGGTGCAGCCGAGCGCGACGCGGACGTGGTAGTCCCAGCTTTTGGCGACGAAGCAGATGGCGTCCGATTTCGACTGCACAAGCGCCGCAAGGCCAGGATCGTTCGAGGCGGAGACCCCTGCCCGCTTGGTCATGCCGAAGGCAACGAATTTGGCGCGTGCCGTGCGCTTCTTCTGGAAGAATGCGGTGTCGGTCGGATTGGCGCCGGGATAACCACCCTCGACATAGTCCATGCCGAATTCGTCGAGCAATTTTGCAATCGCGATCTTGTCCTCGACCGAAAAGTCGATGCCCGGCGTCTGCTGGCCATCGCGCAGTGTGGTGTCGAAGAGATAGAGGCGCTCGCGGGTCATGGTCATTTGCCTGCAAATTTGTCCGTCGCGCGGATCAGCCGGTCAAGGATGCCGGGTTCCGAATAGGCATGGCCGGCGCCCTCGATGAGATGGAAATCGGCCTTCGGCCAGGCCTTGTGCAGCGCCCAGGCGTAGCGTGCAGGACATGGCATGTCGTAGCGGCCGTGGACGATGGTGCCGGGAATATCCTTGAGCTTGTGCGCGTCGCGCAGCAGCTGTCCCTCCTCCAGCCAGCCGGCATGAACGAAATAATGGTTCTCGATGCGGGCAAAGGCGATTGCATAATCGTCCTCGCCAAACTTGTCGCTGGTTTCCGGCTCCGGCAGCAGCGTGATGGTTTCGCCTTCCCACAGGCTCCAGGCGAGCGCCGCTTCCAGCTGCGCCTTGCGGTCTGAGCCGACCAGCCGAGTGCGGTAGGCCGCCATCATGTCGCTGCGCTCGGCCTGCGGGATCGGCGCCACGAAACGCTCCCACTTGTCGGGAAACATCTCGGAGACGCCGAACTGATAGTACCATTCGAGCTCGGCCCGGGTCAGCGTGTAGATGCCGCGCACCACCAGCTCGCTGACGCGATTGGGATGCGTTTCGGCATAAGCGAGCGCCAGCGTCGAGCCCCAGGAGCCGCCGAACACCAGCCATGTGTCGAAGCCGGCCATTTCGCGGAGCCGTTCGATGTCGGCGACCAGGTGCCAGGTCGTGTTGGCTTCGAGCGAGGCGTTCGGCGTCGATTTTCCGCAACCGCGCTGATCGAACAGGATGACATCATAGAGCTTTGGATCGAACAGCCGCCGRTGTTTTGGCGARAWGCCGCCGCCCGGKCCGCCATGCAGGAACACSGCCGGCTTGGCGCCYTTGGTGCCGGARCGCTCCCAATAGACCWKRTGRCCATCGCCGACATCGAGCATGCCTGAGTCGAACGGCTCGAGCTCGGGATAGAGGGCACGCAATTGACTGCTCATAGCTGCAAACCTTTGGTCGGCCAGTCCGCCGTTTCGTGGTCGGGATGCTGGAAGGAGATGATCTGCTCCTGCCTTGTGTAGAAGTCGGGGTCCTGATGGATTGGCT
>NZ_JBFUGJ010000586.1:0-2206 GCF_056402975.1 Mesorhizobium sp. P3_A9
CCTCGTGGAGTTCGACCGTGTCCGGCAGAGCCGTACCGATGTTCAGCTCGACGCCGGGTATCTTTACGGAAGCCAGCGGCTGCTTTTTCACGTACTCGCGCACGACGGTGTCCTGCTCCGGCGTGATGACAACGTCCTGTGCCGCAGCTGCGCCGACGCCAGCCAAAAGCAACAGCGCCGCTGCGGCGCCGGTAAGGTGCATCTTCATGGTTTTTCTCCTCTTGTGATCAGGCGACAGCACCATCGTCTGTGCGCCAGCCACTCGAACTTCACGGCATGTCAAACGTTCCTCAGACGGACTTCGGTCCCAACAAGACCAAGACCAAAGTCCGGCCACGGAACGCAATGGTCTTACCTCTTGAGACTAGGCGGAACAGCCTAAGTCCGGCGTAGTTGCTGGTCCAAATTCGGAGAAAGCACATGGATAAAAGTGTTGGCCAAGCACGCTGGTTGCTCGCACCGGTTTTCGCGGCAGCCGTCACCTTTCTGGTGATGGGCATAGTCCTCGGCTGACATGTGATGGATCGGCACAGCTATGTCCCTTCCTGTGCTGATAGGACCCGCCAAGCCGCTTCCGCGGCTGGCGGGTCCTCTATTTTCACAGTGGGATGGCTTTAGCTCATGCAACCTTGGAGGTTTACTATGGATCGGCGAACTTTCCTGACTGCGGTGTTTGGCATTGCCGGAGCAGCTGCGCTTGCAAGCGCTGTCCGCCCAATCAACGCAATGGCCGGTGTTCCAAGCGCGGGACCCGGCATCCTTGATGAACTCGAAACGCCACAAAGACAGGATCTCGATGAACGAGGCCAGGCGGAAGTCGAGCAGGTTTCCCACCGGGACTGGCACTACGGCCCCCGCCGTCGCCGGCGGGGTTGGAGACGGGTTTGCCGTAGTTACTGGCGACATGGTCGCCGTCGCGTCCGGTGCTATCGCAGACGTGGTCCTTCGGTCATCTTGCGATTCTAGTTAGTTACCGCTGCACGTGGCCCGTTCCGGCTCGAGCGCCGAGAACGGGCCGATATCTTAATTGATGAGCAGAAGAAAATGACATTGGCCCAGAGATCGAATGAGAGTTGCAATGCGGACACTCCTGCAAATGACAACGTCGGAGCTCATATGACGTTGGACGCTGCCTCGAATGACGAGGAGAACATTGCCGCCCTCGTCACGCGGACCGAGCGCAGGGCTATTTTGGTGCTTCTGGGAATGGGCGGATGGTTGATGCTCGTCCCCGCCATTTATGTTGTGCTGACCCACGGGATATGAGCGGAACAATCTCCTGTTTCGCGAAGTCGCCAAGCGCGGAGGGCATCTCGCCTTGCGGTCAGCCGCTTTTGCACGAAAATTGATGGCCATGAACGAAAAGCAGACCCCCGAGAAATTGGTGCCCGAGCCGTCTCCACGGTGGCAGAACAATAAGGGCGTGCTGCTCGCGGCCGCCGTTCTAGTTTTGGCCTTTTGCGCTCTGGTCGGAATATGGTTTTCTAGACCCTAGACACCCTTCGCCTGGGCATAAGGCGACGGCTTCGGGGGCGTGACGGCCAGGTATGTCGTGAACTCGCGCTCAAGCGCTGCCACCGCTGCCTCTTTGGTGTCCTCCCTGCCTCGCTGACCGCCATGGACCCGCCAGCGCTTGTCGTTCGTGCTGATCGCCCAGAACCATTTGTCCTTGCTGGGCCCGTGCTGCTCGCCAAGCACCCGGCCGACGCCGGAGCCGAGGAACGCCGGCTCGAAATCTTGGGGACCAACGGTCTGGCCTCCAATCACAGTTCGAGCCCAATCGAGCCAGAGCCGCGCGCCACGATCCCGGACAAACCGAGCTGCGTCGACGATGGTGGGGAAAGACCCGATCACCTCGCCGTCTGCTAGGACCTCGTAGCCCGCCGCGGCGTCGCGGACCTTCAATCTATCAGCCGGCATGCGATCATCCTTAGTATGGCCTGTCAGTCGACTAAGCCCGCATCCTGGTATCGAAGCGCCTTATCGATCGCCTCAGAGGCGGTGCCTGTATCGTCTTCGATTTCCGCTCTGCTAAAGCCCAGCGTCCTCGCGTCGGCAAAGAGCATCTCCGTCAGCTCGGCGACGGAGACATCGGTGCCGTGGATGTTGTTTGAAATCCATTTGAAGAGGAAATTCGTCCCGCGTGTGCTCATCAGGCCAAGCTCGGTCAGACGTCGAAAAGATCGTCGGGACCGTGGCCCTTCAC
>NZ_JBFUGJ010000587.1:0-2198 GCF_056402975.1 Mesorhizobium sp. P3_A9
TCCCATGTATTGTTGCGGGCGACCATACACGAATGTCGACCTATGCGCTTCAACCCGCCCACTGGACAGTCTAAACAAGGCAAACAATTGGGCGTCGCGTGTCGAATTATCCGCTTTCCTACAAACTGTCCTGGCTGCCGCGTTTCCTGAAGCCGTCGCTTGGCGGTGACGGCAACGGGTTTGCGCCGATGGCGGGCACGTTGATGGAGCCACCACCGGGAAAGACGGTGCGGCTTGCCTTCATCGGCGACATCTCGGCGGTGGCCAACAGCCGGGCGCCGGATTGCGATCCGGCGATCAAAGAACTGCTTGGCACTGCAGACCTGGTGATCGGCAATTGCGAAAGCCCTGTCGTGGACAGACCGAGCGCCGTGCTCGGAACGAAGCTTGGCACGCATCATGCGATGAGCGAGCGGTTCCTGGCCGAGGCGCTGGCCGCGGCCGGTCTTGCGCGCGAAAAACTGGTGCTGTCGCTGGCCAACAATCATGTGCTCGATCAAGGCGTCGCCGGTTTCGAGGAGACGGTGGCGGCGCTGAAGCGGCTTGGCATCCGCACCATTGGCCTCGCCGCCGACGGTCCGGTGCAGCCGGTCAAAGTCGGGCCGCTGGATGTCGGCTTCGCCGCCTTCACGCTGTGGCGCAATGCGGATGAAAACCTGTTTGCCGGGCGTGTGTCGATGAACCCGACAGGCTGGCAGCGCGATCATTTCGACCTTCTCTGCGCCGTGCCGCATTGGGACTGGGAGTTCCGGCATTTTCCACGCGCCGGAACAAGGGCATTGGCCAGGCGGTTGGCCGGGCAGGGCGTCGGGCTGATCGCCGGCCATCACGCCCATGTCGTGCAGCCGGTGGAGCGCATCGGCGGCACGATGGTCGCCTATGGGCTCGGCGATTTCCTCGGCACTGCCCTTGCCCGACAGCCATGGCCGGGGCGCATTGGCGGGATTTTTGGTGTCGATGTCAGCGCGGATGCAGGGACGCGTGGTGTGGTTGCGTCTTATCGGCTGCATCCCTTTGTGCGGCTGCGGGACGGGGATCATGAACGGCTGGTGCCGGTGAAGGGGTTGGAGGGCCGCATGCGCGACAAGGTCGAGGGGCGGCTGAGAGCGATCTTTCCTTCTCTGGCAACCGAAGAGGATGTCACTGCCTAGCCGTCTGGCGGCCCTCACAAAAGCAGCTATCATGCAGGCGTGCTGGCGGCGGAGAGATGGCAGTGGAAACAGCGGATTTCATGCCTGATGAGAACGACATCGCAGCCATCCGGAGGGGCATCGAAGCTTATGAAGCGGCGAGGGCTTCGACGCTGCGGCAGGTGCGCTGGCGGACGCCGCTTTTCGTTGGCTTGGTGCTGGTGGCCGTGGCGCTGATCGCATGGCTGTTCAACAAGGTCGCCGACCCCAACGAGCAATGGTTTTCGACACCGCATGTGTTTCTCTACATCATCGGTTTCGTGACGGCGATCCTGCTCTATTTCCGGGCGATCCGGCCGGCGACGCGGCTGCAGCAATCGTTTCGCGAGACGCTGATGCCGATCATCTTCGGCTTCATCGGGGATATGCGCTACCAGCACGACGTGACGCCGCATTCCTTCGACCGGTTGCCGCGCGAGACGGTCGGCGGCGCCAGCATGAGCCGCTTCGACGATATCATATCAGGACGCTATGACGGGTTCGCGTTCGAACTCTACGAAGCTGACCTTTGGGATGGGGCGTCGACCAAGACCAAGGCGACAACCTTCAAGGGCGTCATCGTCGCTTTCGAGGCCATCGAGCCGTTCCCGGGAATATTGGTGGCGACGCGGCGCACCAATGCGGTCATGGGCTTCTTCCGCGGCATGTTCGCCAGCAAAAAAATTCAGGAACTGTCATCCGGCGTGCCCGAACTTGATGCGGCCTATGAATTCCGCACCGACAATGTCGAGGCCGCGCGGCCGCTGGTGATGGGCCGGCTGGCGCAGGCGCTGAAATGGCTGGGCGAGACCTGGCCGGACGATCCCGCACGCGTCGCGCTCAATGGCGGCGACGGTTTCCTGCTGTTACCGCAGGCGAAGAATTTCTTCGAGCTGCCCGAAATATCGGTGCCGCTCGACTATACCAGCCATGTCGCGCCGATGATCTCGGACATGGGTGCCATGCTGGCGACCGCGGCGCTGGTGCGCAAGATCGGCGTGACGGACGCGGGCTAGAGCAGTTCACCGT
>NZ_JBFUGJ010000588.1:0-2194 GCF_056402975.1 Mesorhizobium sp. P3_A9
ACTCAGGTGTGCCGATCCAAAATCGAACCGATCGGTTCAAGTTATGTTGACGAACCGTGAACGAACGGTCGACGTCCGCTCAGTGAATCGCCGCACCGTGCGTTGGTAGTTATCCTGCAACACAATGATATTGTTCAATAAAATTCTTCGCCATTGATCCCCTGGCCGAAGTTCAAGATGTGGATCCGGGGCGTGATGGCACATCTTCGTGATTGGAAGTCGGCGAACGAAAAACCCACTTCCAGCCTGTCCGAGCGACGCGAAATTCCTCCCAAGGGCACGCCACTAGACGGACAGAACCAGGAATACTGGAGTAAAGAAAATGACCAAGATCGCACTTACCGTTGCCGCCATCCTCGTTGCCACGGGCAGCGCCTTCGCCGGCAGCGACAATTATCACTCGGCTACCGACAATCAGGCTGCAGTCACCGCACCCGCAGGCAATATCGACCACAGCTATACGGCTTCGACCCGCAAGCAGGTCGAGCACCACGGCTTCAAGCTGACGCCCGATTCAAACCAGCCGGAATCCGGCCAGGGCAATTGGGGCAACTAAGACAACGCTCGACAGGTCACGGCATCTAGGCCCCACTGATCTTCGCAGCAGTCCTCGATAACAAAGAGCGGTGGGCTCGGCCCGCCGCTCTTGTTTTTTGCGCAACAGGGCAGGCACCGGCGGGCATCGGTTGGAGCAGCCGGTCGTCGCGCCCCGCAGAGAAAGTTTCCGCCTCCAGGAATAAAACCGGATGGCCTCGGGTCTTGTCCTTAGCGGAACCGTCCTCCCAAGACGCCGCCCAATGAATGAAACAGGAGATTGAAATGAACAAGATCGCTCTCGCTACCGCCGCTATCCTAGTTGCGAGCGGCGGCGCCTTTGCCGGCAGTGACCATTATGGTTCCGACAATGCCAACCAGCCGGTTGCTTCGGTTGCCGGCGTGGATCATGCCGTCACCGGCGCGGTCAAGAACACGGATATGGCCGGGCACAAGGCAGCCTATACCAGGATGAAGACAACTACCGAGTGGCCGGAACCCGGTCAGGGCATCTGGGGCAACTGAGGTCTCGACCGCGGGCTTGCCTGCCGCACCTGTCCGCAGGATTCTAGTTCAGATCCTTCGGGCGCAGGCAATGCGTCAGCCGCCCGGACGACAGGCCGGACCAATCGCCCTCGAAGACAAAGCGCGCAAGAGCCGTCGTCGGAAACTTTTCCTCGAGCCTCTTGCGGGCTTTGGCCTCCGAGCCTGAATCGGCAAGCTGTTTCGCCAGATCTTCCAGGCCCGGATTGTGGCCGACCACCGCCAGGCAGCCGCTCGACAGGTCGGCCAGGCGAATCTGGCTCAGAACATCCGCCGCCGAAGCATCGTAGAGCGCATTGGCAAACACGACCCGAGGCCGCGCCGGCAGTTCCGCGGCGACCAGCCGCCAGGTGTCACAGGTGCGTAGCGCCGACGACACCAGCACCTGGTCCGRCAGCCAGTCGCGCGCCGCAAGCTCCCGCCCCATCAATTTGGCCGCCTTCAATCCGCGTTCCGCGAGCGGCCGATCGAAATCATCGAGATCAGGGTCGTCCCAGCTCGATTTGGCATGGCGAAGCAGAAGCAGCTGTTTCATCGGCTTTGGTCAGGACCAGGGAGACTGGCCAGACGAGTGCGGGCCTTTTGTCTGATCGCCTCTATGTCGAAGGGATCGAATGGGCCGCTTTCCAGTCCTTCCAGCCAAGCTCTGCGCAGCCGGTCTGTTTCGGTCTGGCGCGGAGTCTGATTTAGCGACTCCAAGCTATTCGCCATGCTGTCGTCCCCAATCTAGGCCTCTCAGGGCGTRATCCGMGCCAGMTGCTCSAGATCGSSYTCCTCGCGCAGCGGRTCGGGCGCCATCACCACCGAGGTGCCGTTGTCGGCRTCGTCGGCRAAGTGGGCRAGCACGGTGCGCCCGGCTTCCATGCGTGCCTTGCCTTCAGCAACGAGTCCCAGTGCCAGCGGATAGAGCCGATGCTCGGCCTTGAGTACGCGGGCGGCCAGCATATCGGCATTGTCGCCGACCATCACCGGCACGGCCGCCTGGGCGATGATCGGGCCGTCATCCATCTCGGACGTGACGAAATGCACGGTGCAGCCATGGATGCGCAGGCCGGCGGCCAGCGCGCGCACATGGGTGTCGAGGCCCTTGAATGCCGGCAGCAGGGCAGGGTGGATG
>NZ_JBFUGJ010000589.1:0-2186 GCF_056402975.1 Mesorhizobium sp. P3_A9
TTGCACGCTCGTCCGGCACAGGCATGACGAGCTGATTGTCACATCCGCCTTGGCCACCGCCACAGCGAGCTTGGCCTGCAGCCCCGGCAGTTCTTCGCGCTCGCCCCGCAGTCTCAAACATTCGACCAGCCCGTGCAGCGCCCAGACATTGTYAGGGTGCTGGGCGCAGCGCTGCACCTTGCCGCTGAGGCCGAGATCGTCGCGATAGACCTGCTCGGCCTCTTGCGCATGGCCTTGGTCGAGAAGCAGCGCGGCCAGCGCATGGCGGGGCGGGTGCATCCACGCCCACGGTTCGGTGTAGGAGAGATTGTCGTCAAGCTCGACCGCTTGCCGCAAATGGGCATAGGCTTCGTCGTGCCGGCCCTGATGGTAGGCAAGCTCGCCGTCGAGCAAGGCAGCACCGACAGCGAGCGAGGCGCGAGTCGGGTTGCTGAGAAAACGCCGCTCGGCCGGAATATTCTCCACATGCCGGTGGAACCGGTCGCGCTCGCGCTCGGCCTCCGTGAATTGCCTCAGCGTCGCATGCGCGACGCCCTTGGCGTAGTGCTGCATCGCCGCCGTCAGCACATAGAGACCGGGCTCTTCGACCGCCGGTTCGTCGATGATCTCCCGCCAGCGGCCGAAGCGCACCTGCACATGCGATTTCATCGCATGGTAGCCTTCCACCGTTTGCGTGAGCTTGGGCCGGTCCTGGATGGCGACCACGTCGCGCACGACCAGGCTGCGCACCTTGTCGGCGGCCCACCGCGCCGGCTGGTACTGGCCAAGGAACATGCAGGTGAACATCATCAGATGCAGGTCGTGGCAACAGCCAAGCAAATAGTAGGTCGGCTCATCGGCATAGGCGAGGTAAAGGTCGTTGGCGCGGACCGCTTTCTCGCTGGCAAGCTTCGCCTTCTCGTAGTCGCCGCACAGCACATGGATATGCCCCGGCATATGGTTCATGTGCCCGGCATCGGGGCACATTTCGCCGAGCAGATCGGCCGAGCGCATGCCGCGTTCCGGCATAGTGGACATTTCCAGGAGGTGGATGTGCAGGTGGACGATCGCCGGATGCTGTGCTGCGCCGGCTTTGTCGGCGAGCCGGATCGACCGCTCGCACACTTCCAGCGCCTCAAGCACGTCCGAATTCGGCGCCGGCGCACCGGTCTTGAGGTTCCACAGCCGCCGCACCGTRCGCATCATCAGCGCCTCGACMARCAGCGCCATCACATCATGGTCGTCGGGAAAATCCTGGTAGACCCGTCGCATCGCGGCGGCATAGGCATCATCCCAATGTTCGAACTCCTGCGGGCTCACTCTGTGCGGCTTCTGGAAACGGCGGGCCAGCGCCTCGATCAACTGTCTTTCGACATCGCTGGCGCCAGCCGCATTGGCGCGCGCCAGCCGGACATGCTCGAAGCAGCGCTTCGTCGCGCTGTTGGCCTCGGCCTCGCCATGTTCCTTCCAGGTCAGGTTGTAGAAAGGCCCTGCGGCATAGGCGATGCCCCAATGAACCATGGCGCAGCCGGGATCGGTCTCCAGCGCCTTCTCAAAGCACTTGATGCCTTCCTCATGGTTGAAGCCGTAGCACCAGTTGAGCCCGATATCGAACCAACGCTGGGTTTCAAGGGAGCTGGTGGAGATGGCGCGGCGATAGGTACCGAGGTTGAAGCGATCCATGTCTTCTCATTCAAGTCTGATGAGCTTCGAGCCAAGGCGTGGCCAGATTCCCTAGCCATCAATGTGTGCCGAAATCTCCAGGCATGGCAAACGCCATAAGCGGCACCGCCGGCGCACCAGCCGCCTTAGTTGGCCCCTTCATTTTGCCAGCCGGCTAGCTCCGGCAGATCGTCAAGCCAACTTTTCTCGCTCATCAAAGCATCGCTGACCTGTGGTGCGGCCTCTGTGGCGTTTTGAATCAGCCAGTCCATCCACTTCCGATAGGCAGCCGGATCGAGTTGGGGCGGCAGCACCTTGGCCTTCAGCAGCATCCTCTTGCGGAAACTGGTTTGCCGGCGGAGTTTGGTCGTCGTGAATTTGATGACCTTGCCTTGGTAGTCAACCGTCCAGCGGTCGCCGCCAAGGCTGACAAGGCCGTCGATGGAGAAACCGGCATCAACCGGTCTATCCCGCCAAGGAAGCTCAATGGCATTCTTTCTCAGATCGAGAGCCCATCGCCTGTAATCGGCCCCAAAGCGCTGCGC
>NZ_JBFUGJ010000590.1:0-2183 GCF_056402975.1 Mesorhizobium sp. P3_A9
GCACATAGATCAGATCGACACCCAGGCCCTTGCGCAGGGTCTTCTGCGGCCGTTCGTGGAACAGATGTTCGAACGGAATGAAGATCAACGCGGAGATCAACAGCGCCTTGATGCCAAATATGTCCATTCGCCCGCCTCTGTTGCCTTGCCTTGGCCAGCACGCGCTCGCGCCTCAGCTTCCGGACAGAACCACATTTCTCCTTTCCAAAGGCTTGATGCGGGTCCCCCGGTTGCGCTCACGGCCGGGATATCCTCGAGACGCGCACCTGTCTGTCACATCGGTGTCGCAACCGGGCGATATCTCAGCGATGCGCGGTCGACGAACGCAGCGCGTGCCGCGCGTCCTCCCAGGACTAACCCCTCCGGTTCCCTGCCGGTGGGGTTTTCTATTTCAGCTGCCGCCTCTGGCAGCCGCGAATTGTCTTTGGATGGGCGCCAGCCAGCGAATCATTTCGACGGGTGACCGGCCACAAGCGAGCATGCGGTCAAGAAGCATGGTCCAGCAGTTTGGTGGTCGGGTCGCGGCGATGTTCGGAATTGGCGCGATCGACACCCTCAACGGTGATCGCGATCGTCCCGTTCTCGATCCTTGCTATCCAACCTTTTGCCTTGAGATACCAGAGATGAAACTCAAGGTGCTCGCGCGGGCAGCCTGACAATCTCTCAAGCTCTACGTCTCCAATGCCGGGATTGTTGACGTCTTGTCTGCGTTTTACATAGAGAAGCGCCAGCAGTTTTGCTTGAATTACGACGTCGCGCTCCATGCCTTTGGGGTTTGCGGCTTCCTCGGCCAGCTCCCGACGCAGACCCGCATGGTCCTTGTACTGGATGTCGTATTGCGCCCGTTTGACAGGATCCTTGAGCGTATTGTGAGCCTCCACGATTTCGCTGAAGCGGGATTCATCGCCGGTGGCTTGATTGTCGGGGTGGTAACGCATGGCAAAATAACGAAACACCCGTTCCAACGTTTCGGAGTTGGCGTTTGGGCTAACTTCCAGAACTTCGTAGTAGTCAACGAACATCGCGGCGCTCCCTCAAACGCAATCATATATTCATATCGGCTAAAATAATGAACATCCAGTGGACAAGCACGGAACCAAAGCGGTTACGTCAGACCATTGCTTGCGGCGGCCAAGACTTTGGTCCGGCGTCGATGGTCGGTTACTGTCTGGTGGGAGGAGAAATGGTCGCCGCTCGCCGGATGGGAGCGTTGGGTCGATAGAGGCCCACGCGGCGGGTTTTTATATTTTGACCAAGGTCTTGCGTGCCTTAGGCAATGAGAATCGCCTTGGAGTCGACCGCTACAAAACTATGACGATCGCCGCGCAAAACATAGCCACTCTCATCGTACTTCCCCACGGTTGTGCATCCCCAAGATGCTGGGGCGTGACGTTACGTCACTTTTATATTAGCGAAAGCGAATATTATGGCCTGTAGCGGATACGTGATCGCACCATACCGACGCGCCCGCGAATCCGTCATGCCTGAGGTGCGGCGGACCTGACGGTTCGTCTGGCCGGCGTCATCCCCAAAGCCACCCAGCTCCCAACTGGCGCCGGCCATTTTTGTTTTTAGCGTTGAGCAAGCGCGCCGGACAATCGATCCTGCTGTCCCATATTGGGGCGCATGGTTTGGCACGGCAATTGCTCCGAGCCCTCTGTTGTGGCGTGAGGGCGCTACTTCCTATTTGCGAGGCAACAGGAGGTAGGCAATGCGGATACTGGTAAGACCTGCGAAACGAGAAGGCGCTTCTCGGACGATTTTCCATCGACCGTTGGGCGATGGCGATTTCAGATCCGAAACGGATGGGGCGGTCGTCCTTTCGATAGATGCTGCTGGTATCTATGCAAAAGGTTCGCAATACCGATACCAGATTGAGTTCACGCTTGATGAACTTGAGGCACTTGGGAACCGGCCGTAGGAACATGAGATCGCCGCGATTGTCAGCTAACGCTTCTCCTTCGGCGTGATCTCCTCGACCCTCACCTTGTCGCCGATCTCTTTGGTCATCGCCAGCGCTTTGGCCTTGTCCTTGGTGGTCAGGACGGTGCGCCAATGTGGCTTCTCGAAAATTGAGACGATGCTGGTTGTGGCCGGCTTGTCGAACATCACTTCCTTCGATGATTGAAAGCCCGCAATTTCTGTTGGCGGAGACCGCGCGGGCCAAGCGGTGGCGAGTTGCC